>JAZNNK010000064.1:0-5590 GCA_045580205.1 Faecousia sp. | reverse complement strand
AGCCAGAGGTGTAGATGCGTTTATCGTGCAGGATCTGGGCGTTGTCCAGCTTAGCAAGCAGATTGTGCCGCATATTCCGCTCCATGGCTCCACACAGATGACGGTCCATTCCCTTCCGGGCGTGCAGCTGTGTGCAGCATGGGGATTGTCGAGAGTCGTTCTCAGCCGCGAGCTCGATCGGGAGCAGATCCGGTATATTTGCGATCACTCCCCTATTGAGATCGAAGTTTTTGCGCATGGGGCGCTTTGCATGTGTTATTCCGGACAGTGTTACTTATCTGCCGCCATTGGCGGAAGGTCCGGCAACCGGGGCAGGTGCGCACAGCCGTGCCGGCAAAGCTACGGTTATGGTCGCTGGAAGGATAGCTACCCCTTAAGCCTGAAGGATAACTGCCTTGTGCAGTATCTGAACGATCTGGAAGCGTATGGCGTGGCGTCGGTTAAAATAGAGGGACGAATGAAGCGGCCGGAGTATGTGGCAACGGTTACCGGTGTTTATCGCCGTGCGATCGATAGCGGCAGCGTAACGCAGCCGATGATGGATGCGCTTCATACCGCCTTCAACCGGCAAGGCTTTACAGACGGATATTATACCGGACGGCACGGTGCACAGATGTTTGGCGTCCGGGAGAACACGGCAGAGGATGCGCTCTGGCTGAAGCAGGCACGGCAGACATATGAGGCAACGGAAAACGGTCTTGTGCCTGTAGTGTTTGATGCGGTCGTAACAAGTCAGACCTCTCGCCTGACAGTAACCGACCCCGAGGGAAGAAAGTGTACGCTTGACGGACCCAGACCCGAAAAGGCAAGATCTGCAGAGCTGACCGATCAGATGCTTGCATCGCGCCTTAGTAAGACCGGTGGCACACCGTATTACTGCTCGCAGGTACGGGCGCAGATCGACCCGGGCGTAACGCTTTCTGCAGCGGCGATCAACGCGCTGCGGCGTGATGTTTTGAGCCTGCTGACGGCACAGCGCGCGCGGCGGGAGCAGGTGCGGCTGGGACGACCGGCACGGATCACCCGTTTCCCCGGAAGCAGAAAAGAACCGGAGCTGACGGTACAGATCACCAACCGCGAGCAGATCACCGAAAAGCTGTTAAAGGCCGAACCGGCGGTGCTGTATGTGCCGCTGCATATTCTGGAGGCAGACGCGGCCTTTTGCCAGGCGCTGGCACGTCGGGTGCATGTATGTGCGGTGCTGCCGCGTATCGTCCACGATGGACAGCTGGAAAAACTCAAGGACGGCATGCAGAAGGTCCGCGCGTTGGGCGTGCGGGATGTTCTGATCGGGAACTTAGGGCTTCTGATCCCTGCGCGGGAATGCAGGATGCGCGTTCGCGGTGATTTTGGACTGAATTTATACAATTCTGCTGCAGTCAACGCGGCAAGAGATATGGAGTTTCGTTCGGCAACGCTCAGCTTTGAGATGACTCTGCCGCAGATCCGTGATGTCAGCAAGGCGGTGCCGTGTGAGATACTGATATACGGAAGGCTGCCTTTGATGGTAACGGAGAACTGCCTGATTCACGGCCGCACCGGAAAATGTGCCTGCAATCAAGGCGTAACGAAGCTGACAGACAAGACGGGCGCAGAGTTTCCTGTCATTCGCGATGGAAACTCCTGTCGCAGCGTTCTTCTTAACGGAAAAAAGCTCAATTGGCTTGACCGTCAGCGCGACCTGTCCCGTCTGGGACTGTGGGCAACGCGGCTGTATTTCACGACGGAGAACACGAAGGAAGTCGATCAGATCATTGCAGCATATGATGAGCCGGTTCCGTTTGACCCCGGTGCGTGTACAAGAGGCTTGTACTTAAGAGGATTGGAATAACTTACAAAGGAGGGACAGTCAAATGCAGATGATACTGGCATCCCAGTCTCCGCGCCGGCAGGCGCTTATGCAGATATTTGGCGTTCCCTTTACGGTAGAGGCTGCGGATGTGGATGAGCAAATGGATGCTGCAAAGCGGCCCTTTGATGAGGTCGCGCGTGTCAGCAGAAAAAAGGCGGAGGCTATTTCCTGCGGTATAGACGATATCGTTATCGCGGCCGATACGATCGTCGTTTGCGAGGGACAGGTTTTGGGAAAACCCCGCGACGATGCGGATGCAGGACGTATGCTTAATCTTTTGTCCGCAAGAGCACATCAGGTGATGACCGGCGTAACGGTCAGGCGGGCAGAAAAGTATATTACCTGCACCGAGGTAACCGATGTGTATTTCCGGAGCCTGTCGCAGCGGGAGATCGAGGCGTATATTAAAAGCGGTGAAACGAAAGACAAAGCGGGTTCATACGGTATTCAGGGCGGCGGCGCGCTGTTTGTCGAGAAAATAGCGGGAGATTTTTATAATGTAATGGGTTTGCCTGTATGCCGTCTGGGACAGATACTGCGGCAGATCGCGCCTGATTATATGGAGGAAGTAAGATGAGACACTTTTTTACCAACCGGGTCAGAGTTGTTCTGGTGCTTGCCGTGTTGATCGCGGTCGGTATCGGCGTGATCGGCGGCTTAACAGATTTAAGTTTGGGAGATATGCTGGTAAAGGGTGTTTTGGCACCTGTCCGTACCGGCGTGAGCAAGCTGACAGATCAGGCGGAGCGGCTGTATAACTATATTTTTGAATTTGAGGCGCTGGCGGCCGAAAACGAAGCGCTTAAGGAAGAAATTGCTGCGCTTGAGGATAATATCCGTCAGGCGGATGCGGCGCAGCGTGAGCTTGAAAGACTCCGTGCGCTGCTGGAGCTGAAACAGGCAAATGAGGATTATCAGCTTGTTGACGGCTATATTATTGCGTGGAGCTCCAACGATTGGACAAATACCTTTACCATTAATACCGGCGCAAATGTGGGCATTAAACCCGGCATGTGCGCGATCACTGCTAACGGAGAAGTTGCCGGGCTTGTCAGTGAGGTCGGTGCAAATTACGCGGTGATCAAGTCTGTGCTGGATTCCTCTCTGGAAATCAGTGCGACGATCGCATCCTCCGGACATAACGGAATGGTTCGGGGCGGCTATGCGACCGGATTGGAAGGCTTTTTGCGGATGAATTATTTACCCAGCTCTTCGGTTATCCGAAACAACGATCAGGTCGTAACGACGGGCTCGACAGTGTATCCCCGAAATCTCATTTTGGGCTATGTGGTCGACGCAGGCTTTGATGATACGGGCGTGGCAAAATACGCAGTCCTGCGTCCGGCGGCGGATATCGGAAGCCTTGAGCAGGTATTCATTGTAACGCAGTATAACGCCGGGTGATCAATATGGCAAAAAGGAATGAATTTAAGCCGGATAAGCTTAGAAGCAGCTTTTTAAGCAAGCTTTATATGACCCCTCTGCAGCGCAAAGAGGCGCTTAAATGGGCATTATATGCTCTGGCGCTTCTGGTGCTTTCTGTGCTGCAGGATGTAGTGTTCTGCCGGATTAAAATTTTTCGCGCCACGACAGATCTTGTGCCGTGCGGTATTTTTCTGATTTGTGTATTGCAGGGCATGGAGGCAGGAGGACTGTTCAGCCTGATCGCATCGCTTTGCTATTTGTTTTCCGGCACCGCGCCGGGAGCCTACTGCGTTGTGCTGATCACATTTTTGGCGATCGGTGTTTCGTTTTTTCGGCAGGGCTATCTGCAAAAAGGCTTCAGCGCGGCAGTCCTTTGCACGGCAATAGCGGTGTTTTTATATGAGATGCTGCTGTTTGCTATCGGTGTGTTTTTAGGGCATACCTCTGTCGGTCGGCTGGGTGTGTTCTGCCTGACGGGTCTTTTCTCTGTGATAGTAATTCCGATCCTGTATACACCTATGAAGCTTATTGGTACCATCGGAGGAGACGCATGGAAAGAATAACCAAATTACGCGCCAGAATACTGTTGGTGCTTTTTACGGTGGCGGTGCTGTTTTTTGCATTTAAGCTTTACGATCTGCAGATTATTCAGACCGGCGGAAGCACCGATAACGTAACGACCTTTACTACCCTTACGCGCGTAAAGGCGGCTCGCGGCGATATTCTGGATACGAACGGCAACGTCCTTGTAAGCAACCGCGCAAGCTATGACCTTGTGATCAATCACTATGTCATTAAGAGTGCGGAGGGTACAAATCAGTATCTTTATCAGCTTGTTGAGCGCTGTATAGAGCAGGGTATCGAGTATAATGAGCATTTCCCGATCTCGATGGAAAAGCCGTTTGTTTATACGCTTAGTGAATTTAATTCCTCCTGGCAGAGTTATTTTCAGGAATATCTTGCCTATATGGAGGGGCTTGATTCGGATATTACGGCACCGCTTTTGATCGAGAAACTGCGCCAGAGATATAAAATTCCTGTTGAGTGGCCGGAGGAGATAGCGCGCCGCGTTATTGGCCTGCGTTATGAATTGGATCTGCGCGGTCCGATCCCGAGCCTGCCGAACTACGTTTTTTTGACAGACGCAGATGATGCCGGACTGTCGGCGATTATGGAGCTGAACGTTCCCGGTTTGAATGTCGAGGCATCGACGGTCCGTGAATACAATACAAAATATGCCGCCCATATTTTGGGATACGTTGGACCGATGAGCGCGAAGCAGTGGGAAACATATAAGAAAGATCCTGACTATTCTATGGATTCAGAGATCGGACAGGACGGGCTTGAAGCCGTTTTTGAGAAGTATCTGCATGGTGTGGATGGCTGGCGCGTCGATGAGGTTACGGCAGACGGAACGGTCGTCAGATCCTATTATCTTGACGGGGAAGAGCCCAAAGCGGGTTCTAACGTAGAGGTGTCGGTCGATATTAATCTGCAGCGCGCCGGAGAAGAGAGACTGGCGCAGGTTATCACAGCCCTTCGCGCGCAGGAAGGAAAGGATGGCTCGGACGCAGAGGGCGCAGCGGTTGTAGCGCTTGATGTAAAGACCGGGCAGGTCCTTGTATGCGGAAGCTACCCGACATATGATCTTTCTACCTTTGCAGAAGATTTTGATTCGCTCCTGGAGCAGGACTTTGGACCGCTGTTTAACCGCGCACTGATGGGACAGTATCCGCCGGGATCAACGTATAAGATGTCGATGGTCGTAGCGGGTATTAATTCAGGCGTTATTAATTCTGCCACCACTGTTTATGACCGGGGCATATATGATCAGGATGACAGCATCTACGATAAATATAAGGATTTTGAAGTGTACTGTCTATACTATACGACAAACGGCATGCTCCATGAGGACCTTAATGCAATAGAGGCATTACAGGTCTCCTGTAACTATTTCTTCTACGATCTTGCAGAAAAAATGCGTTTGAGTGTGATGGATGCCACCGCTAAGGGCTTAGGTCTCGGCGAGAAGACTGGCGTTGAGCTGCCGGAATATATCGGCTACCGTGCCAATCAGCAGACGAAGCAGGAGCTCTACGGAGAAGGTCAGTCGGGCTGGTATATGGCTGACCAGATCACCGCCGCGATCGGTCAGTCGGATAACCGGTTTACGCCTATGCAGCTTGCAGTCTATACATCCACATTGGCAAACCGGGGCATCCGGTATAAGGCGACATTTTTGAATCGCGTTGTATCGTCCGATTATCGTCAGCTGCTTTTGCAGGGCGAGCGGTCTGTTATGAGCCATATGGA
>JAZNNK010000063.1:0-5632 GCA_045580205.1 Faecousia sp. | reverse complement strand
TTTGTTTCCTTTCTTTTTTCTTTAGTATAACCGGGAAGAAAAGATTATTCCGTGATAATATCACATAAAAAGACTGCCTGCCAGATGGCAGGCAGTCTTTAATTAAGCAAGGTAAAATGGGATTTTTCACTTTGCAGGATACCTTCTTTACGGAGCTTGCTAATCTCGGCGGAAAGACCGCTGCGATCGACCTCCAAATAATCTGCCAGTTCCTGCCGGTCATATGGAATGGTAAAGCTGCTGCTGCCTTGCTGTTTTGCTTCGTTATGCAGATATGCCATTAGCTTCTCCCGCGTAGATCTTTGCGCCGTGATATGGATCTTTTGATGATAGACAAGATTCTTTATTGCAACCAGTCGTAGTAAATTGTGAATGATCCGGCTGTGAAAAGCACAGGATTCGGTGCAGGCGGTGGTCATGCGTCGGCAGTCCATTAAAAGGACTTCACTGTCAACATCCGCGATTATGCTGACCGGAAGTGCCGAAATCCCCGCGCAGGCATAGGTTTCTGCAAATAGTTCTGCGGATTTGATATGTGCGATAATACTGCGGTTTCCGTAGTAATCCTGCCGCTCTAAACGGACTGCTCCGCTTAAGACCATGCCTACATGTGTCGCAGGAGCACCTTCTAAAAATACCGGTTGTTCTCGGGAAACAGACAAAACCTTTCCGCCAATGCAGCCCATCATGGCCAGAAGATCCTCGTGGGATATGCCGTCAAAGAGGGGACACCGCGACAGTACCGGAAAATATTTTTTCATAAAAGCCTCTTTCTGTTGAAAATTCAACATACTATATATGCGCATTATAGTATGATGTGCATATAAAGTCAAGGGAAGTCTTGATACCATATCCTCAGGGGGTGTTTTTATGATTTATGAAGGATGCCAGGGGAAGCCCCGTACACCTACGATACATGAAAAAATTTGTCCGCAGTGCGGCCAGATCATTGAGCTGTTTTCAATTGACACACAGATGGCGTGTGAAAATTGCGGTTTTATTGCTTACAACGACACATTAAGCTGTGTTCAGTGGTGTCAGTATGCCAGACAGTGTGTTGGCGAGCAGATGTATGAAGCAATGATGCAGATCGCGGAGAACCAAAAGAAGGCAAGAGGTGAGAGCGCATGATCAGAAGGATCATTACTATTGATTCGCAAAAGTGCGACGGCTGCGGTCTTTGCGCCAAGGCCTGTCATGAGGGTGCGATTGGTATTGTAAACGGAAAGGCGGCGCTTCTTCGCGAGGATTATTGCGACGGCTTGGGTGATTGCTTGCCGGCTTGTCCGCAGGGAGCGATCTCTTTTGAGGAAAGGGAGGCACCGGCATATGATGCTTTGGCGGTGCAGCGGCAGAAGCAAAATAAGGCTGACGTTATACTTAGAAACTTTCCTGTCCAGCTAAAGCTGGTGCCGGTCAGTGCGCCGTATTTTACAGACGCGGACCTGCTGATCGCGGCGGATTGTACCGCTTATGCGTATAGTGATTTCCACGCGCGTTTTATGGCAGGCACAGTTACGCTCATCGGCTGCCCGAAGCTCGACGCAGTGGATTATACGCAGAAACTTACGCAGATTCTCTGCGCCAATGATATCCGCAGCATAACGGTTGTGCGTATGACGGTGCCGTGTTGCGGTGGATTGCCGTTTGCAGTTGGAAATGCGGTCGCCGCAAGCGGAAAGGATATTCCCCTGCAGGTGATTACTGTCAGTCCCGACGGACAGATCGTTGCGTAAGCTTTGTGTTTGACTTTGGAGGCAGATCGTCATATACTGATAAAAAAGGGGGTGTGCCTGTGGAGTTTTCTGAATATTTGCCTATTTGGGACAAGCTCAATGCCCAACAGCAAGAACGGATTGCAAATGTCATCGAATTCAGAGAAGTGAAAAAAGGCACGCGTATCCATGACAGCAGTGCGGATTGTTTAGGGCTTGTTATGGTCCGGTCCGGACAGCTTCGGGCGTACATTCTGTCAGAGGATGGACGGGAGATCACGATTAATCGCTTGTTTGAATATGATGTCAGTCTGCTTAGCGCATCGTGCGTAATGCCGGATATGCAGTTTAATGTGATGATCGAGGCAGAAAAGGACACACAGTTTTGGAGCATACCCGCCTGTTTATTTAAGAACCTGGTCGACGAGTCGCTTGCGGTGTCCAATTATTCCAGAAATCTTTTAAGCAGTAACTTTTCGGATCTTATGTGGCTGATGGAGCAGATCATGTGGAAGAGCTTTGATAAACGCCTGGCAGCATTTCTTTTAGAGGAAGCCGTTATTGAGCAGACAGACAGCCTGAAGATCACGCATGAGAAGATCGCTAATCATATGGGAACGGCCCGCGAGGTCGTTACCCGGATGCTCCGCTATTTTCAGAGTGAGGGTATGGTTAAACTGACCCGGGGAACGATCGATATTATAGATAAAAAGAAGATCATAGCTTTGCAGGACAGATAAAAATTGCCGCACGGATTTTTCCGTGCGGCAATTTTTTGCGGTTATTGGCACAGCTCTTGCGCCAGCACCTCAATTTGTGTTTTGCTTTCGTTATTCAGTGCAGATAAAATCTTTACGGTCGTATTGGTGAAGGTGATATTCTTGGATTTTTCAAACATACCTGTTATGACCTTTGCTGCGATTGGCGCCCAGGAGCCATTTTCGATCAGAGCGACGGTGCGGTTTTGAAAGTTGCGCTCGGTCAGGTGATGGATATATTCTTTCATGAAGGGGAAGATGTCTGCGTTATAAGTAGTGGTAGCCAACACAAGCTTGCCGTAGCAGAATGCATCTTCAACGGCTTCCGCCATGTCGGTACGGGCAAGGTCATGTATGACGACTTTCGGGCAGCCGTTTTCATAAAGCTTTTGTGTCAGCAGGTCTACGGCAGCCTTTGTGTTGCCATAGACAGAGGTATAGGCAATAACAACGCCTTCACTTTCTGCCTGATAGGAGGACCAGATATCGTACAGATTCAGATAGTGCCCTAAATTTTCGGTCAGCACCGGTCCGTGAAGCGGGCAAATGATTTTAATATCAAGCGCAGCGGCTTTTTTCAGAAGCGCCTGTACTTGCGCGCCGTATTTACCAACGATACCGATATAGTAGCGGCGTGCTTCGCAGTCCCAGGGCTCATCTGCATCCAGCGCGCCGAATTTACCGAAGCCATCGGCAGAGAAAAGGACTTTGTCATAAGAATCGTATGTTACGATGACTTCGGGCCAGTGGACCATAGGCGCAGTTATAAAGGTCAGCGTGTGCTTGCCTAAAGACAGCGTGTCGCCTTCGCCTATGACCATACGGCGGTTTGCGTAGTCGGTGCCGAAGAAGTTTTTCATCATCGTAAACGCTTTGGCAGAGGAGACGATCATTGCTTCGGGGTAGCGGTTCATAAAGGTATCAATGTTGGCAGCATGATCCGGTTCCATATGCTGCACGATCAGATAATCCGGCTTGCGGTCAGACAGGACCGTGTCAAGATTATTTAACCACTGCTGCGTGAAATGCCGGTCTACCGTATCCATAACGGCAATTTTTTCATCTAAAATCACATAGGAATTATAGGCAATGCCGTTGGGGATTATGTATTGCCCCTCGAACAGATCGGTCTGGTGATCGTTAACACCGATATATTGGATATCTTTGGTAATGGTCATAGTCATAGCTCCTTCTTAATTTGGCTTATTATATCATAGTCAAATAATTTTTGATAGTGATTTTATCACAGAAAAATTGAGAATATCTGGGTAAGATATAATTACAATTCAAGTAAGGAGGCAATCAATATGAGATTAAAAGGAAAAGTGGCCATTATTACCGGCGGTAGCCGGGGTATCGGCTTTGCAACCGCTGAAGCTTTTTTGCGGGAGGGTGCGGTTGTGATTTTGACGGCCAGCACCCCGGAAAATGCGCATAAAGCAGTAACAAAACTGCAGGAAAAACATCCCGGGGCAACGGTTGCGGGCATCAGTCCGGATCTTGCAAAGCTTGCGGATGTGCAGAAGGCATTCCGCGATATCGTAAAAACATATGGACGCATCGACATTCTGGTGAATAACGCAGGCGTTTCCGAGAGCACACCTTTTATGCAATATACTGAGGAAATTTATGATAAGGTGATGGATCTGAACGTCAAGGGCGTGTTCCACGCAACGCATGCTGTCAGCGAAGCGATGATTGCACAAGGCGAGGGTGTAATCCTGTCTACTTCGTCTATGGTCAGTATTTCCGGTCAGCCGAGCGGTTTTGCGTATCCGGCGTCTAAATTTGCAGTAAATGGATTGACTGTTTCACTTGCCCGGGAGTTAGGACCGAAAGGCATTCGGGTCAATGCGGTGGCGCCCGGCATTACTGAAACCGACATGATGCGGGCGGTGCCTAAGGAAGTAATTGAGCCTATGATCCAAAAGATTCCTTTGCGCCGCTTAGGTCAGCCGCAGGATATTGCCAATGCGTTTGTGTTCTTGGCATCTGACGAGGCATCCTATATTACCGGTGTGGTGCTCAGCGTAGACGGTATGGCAAGAAGTTAAATAAAGCACCCTCTGCGCATAAAGCTGCAGAGGGTGTTACTTTAACCTAATAAAATGTCGCTGATCAGCATAACGCAAAAGCCTGCAAGCAATGCGTATGTTGCGCCGCGTTCACTTCCGTGCGCATGTGTTTCCGGGATCATTTCATCGCTGATGACGTAAAGCATCGTTCCGCCGGCAAAGGCCAGCGCAAAGGGAAGAATGGCAGAGGCAATGCTAACGGCAAAATAGCCTAACAGTGTGCCAATCACTTCTACAAGGCCGGTGATCATAGCGCACAGGAAGGTTTTGCGGGGACTGACCCCGGATGCAAGCATTGGACCGATGATGACCATTCCTTCGGGAATGTTTTGCAGAGCAATTCCTCCTGCGATCAACAGCGCTTGAGAGGGGTCGTCTGAACCAAAGCTGACACCGGCTGCAATACCTTCCGGAAGGTTGTGGATAGCGATCGCGGTAACAAACAGAAGGACCTTGTTTAGGTTCGCGTTATTATGATTTTCGATATCCGGACCCATAAGCTTATGAAGATGCGGTACGACCTTGTCAATCAGGTTTAAGCAGATCGCACCGGAGAAGATACCTGTAATTGTAATGAAAAGACCGTATTTTCCACCATAGTCAATGGATGGAAGGATCAGACCCAATACAGACGCCGATAACATGACACCGGCGGCAAAAGACAGTATAATATCAGAAAATTTGTGGGATAAGTTTTTGAAAAGAAAACCGGCAAAGGAACCAAAAACTGTTGCTCCGCCAACGCCCAGCGCGGTCAGAAGCACCATTTCCATACGAGCGGACCTCCTTGTTCTGCAGTAATACTATATTTAGTATACTCTCCCCGTGTAAATCTGTCAATTCACGTGCGACAGAAGGCGTTTGGAAAATCGTATTGCAGTATTTATAGTCAGGTCGATCTTTCGGTTTCCATATAAAAAAGATACCACCCTGTTGGGTGGTATCTTTTTTGGTGACCCGTACGGGAATCGAACCCATGTTACCGCCGTGAAAGGGCGGTGTCTTAACCGCTTGACCAACGGGCCTGGTAGCGGCAATCTGATTCGAACAGATGACATACCGGGTATGAACCGGCTACTCTACC
>JAZNNK010000062.1:0-20456 GCA_045580205.1 Faecousia sp. | reverse complement strand
ATATGGATGTGCAGGGTGATTTTTTATAAGATTTTTCTGCTTTTTTACCCAAAAATTTTTGTTACAGGGTTTGACAAAAGTATCGCCCTGTGATATACTTACCCAGATAAAATCAAGGAGGATGTGCAGTTATGGGTAAGTCGGTTCAGTTAAAGAGTGTCGGATGTTCCCTGGGTGATATTGTTTCCTCTGATCCTTCCGTAACGGAGATATTGTTTTCTGACGGTTCTGAATATGTTGTTTTTCCTGGCTTTTGTGATGTGCATGTGCATTTCCGTGAGCCAGGATTTTCTTATAAAGAGACGATTGCAACCGGTTCTTTTGCGTCGGCGCGGGGCGGTTATACAGCGGTATGTACAATGCCGAACTTAAATCCGGTGCCGGACAGTCGAGAAAATTTGCAGCAACAGCTTGAACTGATCCGTTCTGATGCACAGATTGCGGTGTATCCGTACGGGGCAATCACCGTTGGACAAAAGGGTGAACAGCTTGCAGATCTTGAGGATATGGCAGCGGACGTAATTGCTTTTTCGGATGATGGCAGGGGCGTTCAAAGTGATGAAATGATGCGTCAGGCCATGCTTCGGGCAAAAGCATTGGGTAAAATGATCGTAGCGCACTGTGAGGTAAACAGCTTACTTCGCGGTGGATATATCCATGACGGTGCGTATGCCGCACGGCATGGACATAAAGGTATTTGCAGCCAAAGCGAATATGCACAGATCGCAAGAGATCTTCAGCTTGCCGAGCAGACCGGCTGCGCGTATCATGTGTGCCATATTTCTACAAAAGAAAGCGTAGAGCTGATCCGGCAGGCGAAGATAAGAGGTGTAGACGTAACTTGTGAAACTGCGCCGCATTATTTAGTGATGGACGACAGTTTTTTGCAGGAGGACGGTAGATTTAAAATGAACCCGCCTCTGCGCAGTTATGAGGACAGGCTCGCGCTTATTAAGGGCGTACAGGACGGAACGATCGATATGATTGCAACGGATCACGCGCCGCATTCAGCAGAAGAGAAATCAAGGGGACTGGAAAAAAGCGCGTTTGGCATCGTTGGTATTGAGACAGCGTTTCCTGTTTTGTATACGCACCTGGTTGAAAAGGGCATTATAAGTCTTGAAAAACTGATCGAGTTATTATCGGTTAATCCCAGAAGGCGTTTTTCGATCCCGACAGGTAATGATTTTACTGTGTGGGATTTAAAAAAGGAATACACAGTCGATCCGCAGGCGTTTGTTTCAAAAGGAAAGGCGACACCCTTTGAAGGGTGGAAGCTTAAGGGTGAATGTATATTGACGGTCTTTGATGGTAAGGTCGTTTACCGTAAGGAAATTTAGGAGGAAGAAACAGTGGCAAAGAGGAATGATATTCGTAAGATTTTGATTATTGGCTCCGGTCCTATTGTGATCGGTCAGGCTGCAGAATTTGACTATGCTGGTACGCAGGCGTGTCTTGCACTGAAGGAAGAGGGGTATAAGGTTGTTCTCTGCAACTCCAACCCTGCGACGATCATGACAGATACAACGATTGCAGATAAGGTGTATATGGAGCCCCTGACACTGGAATATATTGCAAAGATCCTCCGTTATGAAAGACCGGATGCGATCGTTCCGGGTATCGGTGGTCAGACAGGCTTGAATCTGGCAATGCAGCTGGAGAAGAAAGGTGTCTTGAAGGAGTGTAATGTAGAACTGCTCGGTACGAGCAGTGCATCTATTGAGCGCGCTGAGGACAGAGAACTGTTTAAGCAGATGTGTCAGCAGATCGGTGAGCCCGTTATTCCTTCTGAAATCACATATTCGATCGAAGAGGCTAAGGCAGCGGCAGAACGGATCGGTTATCCGGTCGTTCTGCGTCCTGCATTTACACTTGGCGGAACAGGCGGCGGATTTGCCTACAATGAAGAAGAATTGTATGAGATTGGACTCAATGCCTTTAAGCTTTCTCCTGTCCATCAGGTTCTGGTGGAAAAAAGCGTGAAGGGCTATAAGGAGATTGAGTTTGAAGTTATGCGTGATTCTGCAGATCATGCGATTACGATCTGCGGTATGGAAAACATAGATCCTGTTGGTGTTCACACCGGCGACTCCATTGTTGTTGCACCGATCATGACGCTCAGCGAGCATGACAGAAAGATGCTCAATGATTCTGCAATCAAGATCATTCGTGAGCTGAAGATTGAGGGTGGCTGTAATGTACAGTTTGCCCTGCATCCGGAAACAAGTGAATACTACCTGATCGAGGTTAACCCCAGAGTTTCGCGCTCGTCAGCGCTTGCCTCCAAGGCTTCCGGTTATCCGATTGCGAGAGTAACAGCCAAGATTGCGGTAGGTATGACACTTGAAGAGATTAAAATTGCCAATACAAATGCCGCGTTTGAGCCGAGTCTGGATTACGTTATTGCGAAGCTGCCGCGCTTTCCTTTTGATAAGTTTACCTCTGCAGCCAATACACTCGGCACGCAGATGAAGGCCACCGGTGAGGTTATGGGTATCGGCTCAAATCTCGAGGAGTGTTTGCTCAAATCCGTGCGTTCCCTGGAGATCGGTGCATGCCATTTCCACTTGCCGAAATTTGATAATAAGTCCACAGAGGAACTGCTTGCATATTTGCAGGGCTTTCAGGATGATAACATCTTTGCAATCGCAGAGCTTCTGCGCAGAGATGTTACCGTTGCGCAGCTTCATGAGACGACAAAAATTACCGCATACTTCCTTGAGGCGGTCCGTAACATTGTCATGATGGAGCGTAAATTGAAGGAAAATGTCGGATCAGTCGATGTGCTTAAAGAGGCAAAGAAGATTGGCTTTGCAGATACCTTTATCGCTAAATTGTGGGGCTGGAAGGAACTGCAGGTTTATGAGCTTCGGGCAGAGCAGGGAATATTCCCTGTTTACCGCATGGTCGATACATGCCATACCGGTGCATATATTCCGTATTTTTATTCATCCTACACGGGAGAAAACGCTTCTCGACTGACGGATAAAAAGAAAATCGTTGTTCTGGGCGCAGGCCCGATCCGTATCGGACAGGGAGTCGAGTTTGACTATTCGACGGTCCATGCGGTTACAACGATCAAAAATTCTGGATATGAAGCGATCATCATTAATAATAACCCGGAAACAGTCTCGACTGACTATACGACTGCAGATAAACTCTACTTTGAACCGCTGACCCCGGAAGATGTCATGAATATTATCGCATTTGAAAAGCCGGAGGGTGTTATTGCTTCTCTGGGCGGACAAACTGCGATCAATCTGGCACAGCCGCTTATGGAACGCGGTGTTAAGATTATAGGCACGGATTGCGCGGCGATTGAACGCGCTGAGAATCGCGATAGCTTTGAAAAAATTCTCAGTGAGCTTGGTATTCCTCAGCCTAAGGGTAGAGCGGTTACAAAAATCGAGGACGGTATTGCTACCGCAGCTCAGATCGGTTATCCTGTTTTGGTGCGCCCCAGTTTTGTCCTTGGCGGAAGAGCTATGCAGATCGTTGCAAATGAGGAACAGCTACGGCATTATTTAAAAACGGCTGTTGAAATTGATGAAGACAAGCCTGTTCTTGTTGATAAATATATCCAGGGAAAAGAGGTCGAGGTCGATGCGATCTGTGATGGCATCAACGTCTTTGTGCCCGGTATCATGGAGCTTGTTGAACGCACCGGCGTTCACAGCGGCGACTCCATGAGCGTGTATCCGTCGTTTAGCATTTCGAATAAAGTTAAGGGGATTATCCTGCAATATGCTAAAAAGTTAGGCTTGGGCATCGGAATCATTGGGTTGTATAATATTCAGTTTATCGTGGATAAAGATGACAACGTGTTTATTATTGAAGTCAATCCAAGATCCTCGCGTACAGTTCCGTTTTTGAGCAAGGCTACCGGATATAGCTTGGCAGATATTGCAACGGAAGTTATTCTCGGAAAGAGCTTGAAAGAACAGGGTATCTTTGATATTTATCCGGAAGAGCGAAACCGCTGGTATGTTAAAGCGCCTGTTTTCTCCTTTAATAAGCTGCGCGGTCTGGATGCTTATCTGAGCCCTGAGATGAAATCCACCGGTGAAGCAATCGGTTATGATGATAAGCTTAACCGAGCTATTTATAAGGCGTTGCAGGCCTCCGGTATGCATTTGCAGAATTACGGCACAGTTTTTGCCACGATTGCTGATAAGGATAAGGAGGAGGCGCTGCCTCTGATCCGCCGTTTCTATAATCTTGGATTTAATATTCAGGCCACAAAAGGCACGGCGATGTTCCTTAAGAGCAACGGTATCCGTACGCATATTTTAGGGAAGATCAGCGACGGCAGTGAAGAAATTCCGGAAGCACTGCGGCAGGGTCATATTGCATACGTGATCAACACCAGAGATCCCGGTGCAGAAGGTTCTACAAATGACGGTCATCAGATCCGCCTGATCGCAACAGAGAATAATGTTACGATCTTCACTGCGCTCGATACAGTAAAGGTTCTGCTGGACGTATTGGAAGAGACAACACTTACCATTTCAACGATTGATGCCTAAGAGGTGCATATGAAACAAACGCGGTTTTCAATTATTGAAAACACAGCGCTAACAGAAAATGTTTATAAAATGGTCCTTTTGGGAGATACTTCGGCAATTACTGCTCCGGGACAATTCGTAAACATTCAGCTTGACGGTCTCTATCTGCGCCGTCCAATCTCTGTGTGCGATGTGAATGATAATATGCTGACGATCATTTATAAGGTTGTTGGCAAGGGTACAAAGCAAATGAGTCAAATGCATACCGGTACATTGGATGTTTTGACCGGATTGGGAAACGGATACGATCTGGCACCTGCCGGAGAAAATCCTGTTTTGCTTGGTGGCGGCGTTGGCGTGCCGCCTATGTACCTGCTTGCAAAAAGACTTATTGAACAGGGAAAGCGCGTTAGCGTGATTCTGGGCTTCAATACTGCGTCTGAAGTGTTTTATGAAGAGGAGTTTAAGCAACTTGGCGCAGATGTAACGGTTACCACTGTAGACGGCTCTAAAGGAATGAAGGGGTTTGTTACAGATGCGCTTGCCAATATCCGGTATTCCTATTTTTATACCTGCGGACCGGAGCCGATGCTCAAGGCGGTCTATAAAAATACGGCTACCTCCGGTCAGATGAGCTTTGAAAAACGCATGGGTTGCGGATTTGGCGCTTGCATGGGCTGCTCCTGTAAAACGATTACGGGATATAAGCGTATTTGCAAGGAAGGTCCTGTTCTTCGAAAGGAGGAGATCCTGTGGGATGCATGAGCGTGAATCTGTGCGGAATTGAGATCGATAATCCGGTTATTCCTGCAAGCGGTACGTTTGGCTACGGATATGAATATGCTGAGCTTTACGATATTAACTGCTTAGGTACATTTTCTTTTAAAGGCACAACAAGAGACCCGCGTTTCGGCAATCCTACGCCGCGTATTGCAGAATGTACGGCAGGGATGATTAATGCAGTAGGTCTGCAGAATCCCGGGTTCGAAAAAGTTATATCAGAGGAGCTGCCAAAGCTGAAGAAGTGCTTTCATAAGCCGGTTATGGCAAATGTGAGCGGTTTTAGTATTGAGGAGTATGCAACTACCTGTGAAAAGCTGGACAAGCAGCAACAGGTAGGCTGGCTGGAGGTAAATGTTAGCTGTCCGAATGTACATGGCGGCGGTATGAGCTTTGGCACAGATCCTAAAGCGGCAGCTGAGGTAACGGCTGCTGTTAAGAGAGTAACGACGAAGCCTGTCATCATTAAACTGAGCCCTAATGTAACCGATATTGTTTCAATTGCAAAGGCGTGCGAGGATGCCGGTGCAGACGGAATAAGTCTTATTAATACCATGCTGGGAATGCGTATTGACCTGCGTACGAAAAAACCCATAATTGCCAATAAAATGGGTGGGTTTTCAGGTCCTGCGATCTTCCCGGTCGCAGTTCGTATGGTGTATCAGGTGGCAAATGCCGTGAAAGTACCTGTTATCGGAATGGGCGGTGTTTCCTCTGCCGAAGATGTGATCGAGATGATGCTGGCCGGCGCGACAGCGGTTGAGGTTGGCGCGGCAAATCTGGTTAATCCGTATGCATGTCGGGATATTATTGCGCAGCTTCCCGGTGTGATGGCGGAATATAAAATTGATTCTTTGTGTGAAATTATCGGAGGTGCAAAATAATGGGTAAGGATGTAATTGTTGCGTGTGATTTTTCGAGTGCAGAACAGGTTTTTGCTTTTTTGGATAAGTTTACCGATTGTAAGCCCTTTGTGAAGATTGGCATGGAGCTTTTTTATGCAGAAGGTCCGTCAATTGTTCGTCAAATTAAGCAGAGAGGCCATAAGATCTTTTTGGATCTGAAGCTGCATGATATTCCCAATACTGTGAAAAAGGCGATGGCGGTTCTTTCGGGGTTGGATGTCGATATCTGCAACCTTCATGCCGCCGGTACAACGGCGATGATGCGCGGTGCGCTGGAGGGTTTGACCCGTCCGGATGGAACGCGTCCTCTTTTGATTGCGGTTACACAGCTTACTTCAACGGATCAGGAGAGTATGGAGCGCGATATTCTAATCCATGAGCCCATCGACCAGGTGGTTATGCATTATGCCGAGACAGCCAAAAATGCCGGACTCGATGGTATTGTTTGTTCACCGCTGGAGGCGGAGAAGGTACATAAGGTGTGCGGCTGTCAATTTTTGACGATCACGCCCGGCGTCCGGTTTGCTGATGGAGATATCGGAGATCAGAAACGTGTTATGACACCTGCGCAGGCAAAAGAGATCGGTTCAGATTATATTGTGGTCGGACGTCCTATTACGGCTGCAGAGGATCCTGTGGCTGCATATAAGCGCTGCGTAAGTGAGTTTTGCGGATAATCGTATAGAGGAGAACAGATCATGGAAAGATATAAAAGAGAGTTCATCGAATTTTTGAAGGATGCCGGGGTTTTGAAGTTTGGTGATTTTACGGCTAAAAGCGGACGGAAGATTCCCTATTTCATCAATGCTGGAGATATTAAAACCGGTGAGCAGATCGCAAAACTTGGACAGTTCTATGCGAAAGCATATTTAGAGAAGATCGGCGCAAAGCGGACTGTTTTGTACGGACCTGCATATAAGGGTATTTCCATTGCAGTTTCTTCGTCGATTGCCCTTTCACATGAGGGGCTGAATGTTCCGTTCTTTTTTAACCGTAAGGAAGCAAAGGATCACGGCGAGGGCGGCGTATTTGTAGGATATGTGCCTACTGCAGGAGAGGAAGTTGTCATTGTTGAGGACGTGATTACCGCAGGTACGGCAATCCGCGAGAGCATGGCGATTCTCGGCAGTCTGCAGGATGTAAAGGTTGCTGCGGTGTTTGTTATGGTTGACCGCAAGGAAAAGGGGAAGAGTGAAAAATCCGCAATGGCGGAGGTTGAGGAGGAATTTGGCTTCCCCGTATATTCTGTTGTGGATGTATATGATATTATCGAGTATCTGGAGGAAGATCCTTCGAACGAAGAAAATGTGGTGCGTATCCGGAATTATCTTTCGGTGAATGGAGCAGCAAAATGAGAAGCCTAATTGATATTACGGATTTTACTGTACAGGAGCTTGATGAGCTGCTTAAAACGGCCTGTGATATCAGCGAGCATCCTGAAAAGTATTGTGATGCCTGCAAAGGGAAAAAACTCGCAACTTTGTTTTTTGAGCCTTCGACGCGTACCCGACTAAGCTTTGAGGCAGCGATGCTGGAACTCGGCGGTAATGTGATCGGTTTCAGTGAGGCAAATTCTTCTTCTGCGGCTAAGGGTGAAAGTATTGCTGACACAGCAAAGATCATCAGTTGTTATGCGGATATTATGGCAATGCGCCATCCGAAAGAGGGGGCGCCTTACGTTGCAGCAAAGAATGCGACAATCCCTGTAATTAATGCCGGCGACGGTGGGCATTGTCATCCCACGCAGACACTGGCGGATCTTTTGACCATTTATCGTGAGAATGGACGATTGGATAATTTAACAATCGGCTGCTGCGGTGATCTGAAATACGGACGGACAGTGCATTCGCTGCTGTCTGCGATGAGCCGCTATAAAAATATCCGTGTCGTGCTGATCTCTCCGGAAGAACTGAAGCTTCCCAAATATATTAAATATGGCGTACTGGATAGCGCAAATATGTCGTATGTTGAAATGACCTCGCTGGAAGAGGCAATCCCTGAGTTGGATGTATTGTATATGACGCGTATTCAAAGGGAACGTTTTGATGATCCGGAAGAATACGAGCGCTTAAAAGACAGCTATGTTCTGACAGAACAGAAGATGGGGGCAGCAAAGCCCTCAATGCGGGTGTTGCATCCGCTGCCGCGTGTCAATGAGATCAGCGTTAAGGTAGACAGCGATCCGAGAGCGGCGTATTTCCGCCAGGCGCTCAACGGAAAGTATATGCGCATGGCGCTGATTCTGAAGCTGTTGTGTGAGGCCGGAAAAGAAGAAAAGACAGGCTCGTTTGAAGAACTTGTGGTGAATGAGATACACTGCGATAACCCCAGATGTATCTGCTCTACCGAGCAGGAGCTTGACCATCTTTTCAAATGCGTTGATCCGGAAATCAACGTGTATCGATGCGTCTATTGTGAATCCAAAAAAGCAAGGAACTGACGGGGGCAAATCTCCCGTCAGTTCCTCTCAAAAGTTACACAAAAAGCAGACATGATTTGCGGTTTTTCGTGTAGAAAAAGTAAAAAATGTCGAAAGTCGTTTTAAGTTCCTTGACAGCAATTTTATTGCATGGTAAAATCAGAATGCAATTATATTTCGCTTTCTGCGACTGACGGGTCAAGGTGGCATACCACCGGGGAACAGAGAGCGCGTGATTTTATCACACCCTTAGCCGACCGTCTGGGCGCATTTAGCTGTATGGGCTGAGTGCGCCATTTTATGTTTTATAGGGAGGACAACCATGAAAAAAGTTGGTATTATCATGGGCAGCGACAGCGATCTGCCGATCATTCAAAAGGTTGTGGATACGTTAAAGAGCCTTGAAATTCCTTTTCAGGTGCATATTTATTCTGCACACAGAACGCCTGTTGAAGCAAGAGATTTTGCGCTGAGCGCAAGAGAGAACGGCTTTGGTGTTTTGATTGCAGCGGCTGGCATGGCAGCGCACCTTGCGGGCGCGATCGCGGCAAATACGACACTGCCCGTTATCGGCATTCCCTGTAAGTCCTCCAACCTGGACGGCATGGATGCACTGCTTTCCACCGTGCAGATGCCGTCGGGTATTCCCGTTGCAACTGTTGCGATCAACGGCGGTGCAAATGCCGCGCTGCTTGCTGCGCAGATTCTGGCTGTAGCGGACAGTGAACTTGCCGCAAAGCTTGATAAAAAACGCAAAAATGACGCCAAGGCAGTTTTGCAAAAGGATGCCGGCGTTATGAATAAATTAGTTTAATAAAATTTTTGATACGAGGGAGATTACACGAATGGAAAAGAAGCTTGTTTATACCGGTAAGACAAAGGATGTTTATGCTCTGGATAATGGCAATTATCTGCTGAAGTTTAAGGATGATTGCACAGGAAAAGATGGTGTGTTTGATCCTGGTGAGAATTCTGTTGGATTGACAATTGACGGCGTTGGCGATGTCAATCTGCGTATGTCGATCTATTTCTTTGAAAAAATCAATGCTGCCGGCATTCGCACGCACTATGTAAATGCAGACCTGGACAATACCACGATGGAGGTTCGTCCTGCAAAGGTCTTTGGAAAGGGATTGGAGGTCATCTGTCGCTATAAGGCTGTAGGTTCTTTCTTCCGCCGTTATTCGGATTATGTTGAAGAGGGCGCAGACCTTCCTGCATATGTTGAAACAACCTTCAAAAATGATGAAAAGGGCGATCCTCTGGTTACCAAGGACGGCCTGGTAGACCTTGGCGTCATGACTGCGGAGCAGTATGATGACCTGAAGGCTATGACACAGGCTATTACTAAGATCGTAGCAGATGATCTGAAGGAAAAAGGCCTTGATATGTATGATATCAAGTTTGAGTTCGGTTATGACGCAGACGGCAAGGTCATGCTCATCGACGAGATTGCCTCCGGTAATATGCGTGTTTATAAGGACGGTCAGTATGTTGACCCGATGACGCTCAACAAGCTGTTTTTTGCATAATTTCTGTTTTTAAAGGAGCATACAATGGGTGGCTTTTTTGGAATAACATCCAGGCATGACTGTATGATGGATGTATTCTTTGGAGTAGATTATCATTCTCATCTTGGAACGCGTCGCGGTGGCATGGCTGCCTATGATAAGACGATCGGATTGCAGAGAAAGATCCACAATATCGAAAATTCTCCCTTCCGGACCAAGTTTGAGCATGTGCTCGAAGAGATGCAGGGAACGTCTGCGATTGGCTGCATCAGTGATACAGATCCGCAGCCGTTGCTGATCCGCTCCGGCTTGGGAACTTTTGCACTTTCAACAACCGGAATTATTAACAATTCAAGTGAGTTGATCGATCGCTATATTCTGTCAAACGGTGGACATTTTGATGCAATGACCGGCGGCAAGGTTAATTCTACAGAATTGGTTGCTGCACTGATCAGTCAAAAGAGCAGCTTCGTGGAAGGTATTCAGTTTGCACAAAGCGTTATTGACGGCACAGCAAGTATACTCCTTCTGACCGATACCGGAAGTTTGATCGCTGCGCGCGACCGCGTTGGCAGAATCCCGCTGCAGATCGGTAAAAATGAAGATGGATACTGTGCATCCTTTGAACAATTTGCATATCTTAAGCTGGGCTTTGAGCATGTTAGGGAACTGGGCCCGGGAGAGATTGTTGAGCTGACGCCTGATGGAATAACGCAGCTTGCAGCACCGGGAGATGAAATGCATATGTGTGCATTTCTTTGGAGCTATTACGGATATCCGACCTCGACCTATGAGGGTATAAACGTAGAAGCAATGCGTTACCGGAACGGTGCCGCAATTGCTGAGCGTGATATGCAGCAGGGCCGCTCGATGGACATTGATTATGTCGGTGGTGTACCGGATTCCGGCACGCCGCATGCAATTGGCTATGCCAACCGTACCGGAAAGGCATTTGCCCGGGCATTTATCAAATATACGCCCACCTGGTCGAGAAGCTTTACGCCGGCACATCAGTCGGACCGGCGGAAAATTGCTAAGATGAAGCAGATTCCGGTTCATGAGCTGATCGTTGGAAAAAATCTTCTGTTTGTAGATGATTCGATTGTGCGCGGCACACAGCTGCAGGAAACGGTTGATTTTCTTTATGAAAACGGCGCAAAATCTGTGCATATGCGGTCAGCCTGTCCGCCGATCATGTATGGATGTAAGTATTTGAATTTTTCGCGTTCGACGAACGATATGGAGCTGATTTCCCGTCGCGTGATCGTCGAGCTTGAGGGAGAAGAGGGCCTGAAGCATATCGATGAATATTCTGACGGCAATACCGAGCGGGGAAAAGCGATGCGCAAGGCGATTTGCGATAAATTCAAGTTTTCCTCGATTGGATTCCAGACGATTGACGGTGTGATCAAGGCAATCGGATTGGACCCCTGTAATTTATGTACGTACTGCTGGAATGGCAGAGAATAAACGATAAGGAGCCTTGAGATGGAGAAGAGCTATTCTGAGAGCTACGCCGCTGCTGGCGTGGATATTACGGCGGGATATCGGGCGGTCGAACTGATGAAAAAGCATGTTGCCCGCACGCGCAATGAAGGATGTCTGGATGATGTGGGCGGCTTTGGCGGTTGTTTTGGATTGAATGTTGCTGGCATGGAAGAGCCGGTTCTTGTGTCCGGTACAGATGGTGTAGGTACAAAGCTGAAGCTTGCGATTCTGATGGACAAGCATGATACGATCGGAATTGACGCGGTTGCCATGTGCGTCAACGATATTATTTGTGTTGGCGCAAAGCCTCTGTTTTTCCTTGACTATATCGCCTGCGGCAAGAACGTGCCGGAGAGGATCGCTGAGCTTGTTGCCGGTGTAGCAGAGGGCTGTGTCCAGTCCGGTGCAGCGCTGATTGGCGGTGAGACAGCTGAACACCCTGGTATGATGCCGGAGGATGAGTATGACCTTGCCGGTTTTGCTGTTGGCGTTGTAGACAAAAAGAAGATTATTGATAATACCAGAATGCGTGCCGGAGATGTGGTGATCGCATTACCTTCAACCGGTATTCATTCCAATGGATTCAGCCTGTGTCGCAAGGTGTTTGATATTGATAACAACAATCCTGCGCTTTATGAAAAGCGCGAAGAGCTCGGCGGACAAACGATTGCCGAGGCGCTTCTTACACCGACAAGGATCTATGTAAAGCCTGTGCTGGCGCTGCTCGCTGCGGTTGATGTTAAGGGAATCAGCCATATTACAGGTGGAGGATTTTATGAAAACATTCCTCGCAGCATTCCGGATGGACTTGGCGCAAGAATCGACCGCAGTGCGGTTCGCGTGCTGCCGATCTTTGATATGATCAGCAAAACAGGCAACATTCCCGAGCGCGACATGTTTAATACATATAACATGGGCGTTGGTATGAGTATTGTGGTTGCTCCTGAGGACGCACAGCGTGCAATTGATATTCTTAAAGCATATGACGAGGATGCGTATGTGATCGGCGGTATCGTTGAATCTGACGAGAAGATCATTATCGAATAATAGAGGGTGGCGAAGAATGAATAAAGCGAAGATCGCAGTTCTGGTCTCCGGCGGCGGTACAAATTTGCAGGCGCATATTGATGCACAGGCTAACGGAATTATTCAGCACGGTGAAATTGTGCTTGTTATTTCCAATAATCCAAATGCTTATGCATTAGAGCGGGCCTCTGCGGCGGGAATCCGTTCGGTGGTTGTTACAAAAAAGGATGCCGGCAGTCAGAGTGCATTTGAGCAGTGCATTAAGCAGGCGCTTGAGGCGCATGAAATTGACTTGATTGTTCTTGCCGGATTTATGTCCATTTTGACAGAAGATTTTACAAAAGAGTATCCGGAACGGATCTTGAATGTTCATCCTTCGTTAATTCCTTCGTTTTGCGGTAAAGGATACTATGGCCTTCGGGTGCACGAAGAAGCGCTTGCGTATGGTGTAAAGGTAACCGGTGCGACGGTGCATTTCGTCAACGAAATTCCTGATGGCGGTAGAATTTTAATGCAAAAAGCAGTCGATATTCTTGATACCGACACGCCCGAGAGTTTACAGATTCGTGTTATGCAGGAGGCAGAATGGAAGATTTTACCTGCTGCAGTGGAACAAATCAGCAAGAATATGATGTATTCACAGAAAGGATAATCCATATGAACGTTTATGAAATTGGCTCGCTTGAGCAGAAACTGTCCACCAATACATATCCTGGTCGCGGTATTATTTTGGGTATTTCACCCGATGGCCGCAACAGTGTTGCTGCTTATTTTATTATGGGACGCAGTGTAAACAGCCGGAATCGTATATTTGTACAGGAACCGGACGGAATCCGTACAGAGGCATATGATCCGAGCAAAATGGAAGATCCGAGTTTGATTATTTATCATCCTGTCCGCCAGATCGGTCAGGGACTGATCGTTACAAACGGCGATCAGACAGATACAATCTGGCAGTATCTTGCACAGGGCGAAAGTTGGGAAGCAGCTCTTCGCACGCGTAAGTTTGAACATGACGGACCGAACTGGACACCCCGGATTTCCGGTCTCATTGCTGCAGACGGCAGCTATAAGATGTCTATTTTAAAGTCTGCTGATCCCGAGGGAACTTCATGTGCAAGATTTTTCTACGAGTATCCCGGTAATGCAGGTGTCGGTCATTTCCTGCATACC
The DNA here is from genome assembly GCA_045580205.1 of Faecousia sp. Classification (GTDB taxonomy): domain Bacteria; phylum Bacillota; class Clostridia; order Oscillospirales; family Oscillospiraceae; genus Faecousia. The sequence goes on along the minus strand of JAZNNK010000062.1, from coordinate 6,649 downwards.
TATGTATGTGACGGAAATCCTGTGATTCCGACCTTCCAGGGCGAACCCGAGCGTGTTGCTATGCTTGATGATATTGATGCATTTACAGATATGCTTTGGAAAAATCTGAATCCCGATAATAAGATATCCTTATTTGTACGCTATACTGACTTGAACACGCATGCTTCTGAGCAGCGTATTCTTAATAAACATATTTAAGAGGTAATTGGTCATGAAAGAGTTTGAACTGAAATATGGATGTAACCCCAATCAAAAGCCTTCTAAGATCTACATGCATGATGGCAGCGATCTGCCGATCACAATTCTTAATGGCAGACCCGGATACATTAACTTTCTGGATGCACTCAATTCCTGGCAGCTTGTTAAGGAACTGAAAGAAGCAACCGGTATGTGCGCCGTTACTTCCTTTAAGCACGTATCACCGACATCTGCGGCTGTCGGAAAGGTCCTTTCCGATGATCTGAAGAAGGCCTGCTTTGTTGACGATATCGAGAATCTGGATGAAAGTCCTCTTGCCTGTGCCTATGCACGTGCACGCGGCACTGATCGCATGTGTTCTTTTGGCGACTGGGTTGCGCTGAGCGATGTTTGCGATGTTACTACTGCAAAGCTGATTGCGCGTGAGGTTTCTGACGGCGTGATTGCTCCCGGTTATGAACCGGAGGCGCTCAAGATTCTGCAGGCAAAACGTAAGGGAACGTATAATGTTGTTGCAATTGACAGCAATTATGTTCCGGATGAGGCTGAGCACAAGCAGGTATATGGTATTACATTCAAACAAGGAAGAAACAATTTTAAGATCGATAATGCACTGCTTAACAACATTGTTACAGACAATAAGGATATGCCTGAAAGCGCTCGGATCGATCTGATCGTTGCACTGATTACCTTGAAATACACACAGTCCAATTCCGTCTGTTTTGCGGTGGACGGACAGGCTATCGGTGTTGGAGCCGGTCAGCAGTCCCGTATCCATTGCACACGTTTGGCCGGTACAAAGGCAGATACATGGTTCCTGCGTCAGCATCCGAAGACACTTGCACTGCCATTCCGTGAGGATTTGGGCCGTCCGAACCGTGATAACGTGATTGACGGTTATATCAACGGCAACGAAGAGGATGTTTGCGCCGACGGTATTTGGCAGAATTACTTTACACGTCAGCCGGAGCGTCTGACAGAAGAGGATAAGAAGGCATTCCTCGCAACACGCACAAATGTTGCATTGGGTTCGGATGCGTTCTTCCCCTTCAGTGATAATATTAAGCGCGCAGCTGCGTCCGGTGTTAAGTATATTGCAGAGCCGGGCGGCTCGATTCGTGATGATCTTGTTATTGACGAGTGCAATAAGCGCGGTATTGTTATGGCATTTACCGGAATGCGTTTGTTCCATCATTAATGTGAGGATGTTTTATGAAGATATTGGTAGTTGGCGGTGGCGGCAGAGAGCATGCCATTATTAAGAAATTAAAAGAGAATACGGAAATTACAGACATTTTTGCACTGCCTGGAAATGGTGGTATGACCAAAGATGCTACATGCGTACCCATCGCTGCTACGGATATAGACGGGATCGTATCCTTTGCTAAAGAAAACGCGATTGATTATGCAGTCGTTGCTCCGGACGATCCGTTGGTCTTAGGCTGCGTTGATAAACTCAATGAGATCGGGATCGCATGCTTTGGCCCGACAGCTAATGCAGCCATTATCGAAGGCAGTAAGGCTTTTGCAAAAGATCTTATGAAAAAGTATACAATTCCTACAGCGGCATATGAGATTTTTACGGAGCTTGATAAAGCAATCGCATATCTGCAGACTGCGCCGATCCCGACGGTCATTAAAGCTGACGGGCTTGCACTTGGCAAGGGCGTGATTATTGCGCAAAGCAGGGAAGAGGCAATTGAGGCAGTTACCGATATGATGGCAAATGCGAAGTTCGGAAAATCCGGGTCAACGGTTGTCATTGAAGAATTCTTGACCGGCCCGGAGGTATCTGTCCTGGCATTTACCGATGGCAAGGTGGTAAAGCCGATGGTTTCCTCAATGGATCATAAGCGTTCCGGAGATAATGACACCGGATTGAACACCGGTGGAATGGGCACGATCGCGCCGAATCCTTATTATACTGCAGATATTGCCGAAGAGTGCATGCAGAAGATATTCTTACCGACGATCCGCGCCATGAACGAAGAGGGCAGAACATTCAAAGGCTGTCTTTATTTTGGTCTGATGCTCACGCCCAATGGGCCGAAGGTTATTGAGTATAATTGCCGCTTTGGTGATCCGGAAACGCAGGGTGTTCTGCCACTGCTGGAAAGTGATTTACTTACGGTTATGCAGGCAGTTACAAACGGAACACTTGAGCAGACAGAGGTTACCTTCTCAGAAAAGAATGCCTGCTGTGTTGTAACGGCATCTGCCGGTTATCCGCTTGCATATGAAAAAGGCTATGAAATTACTATGACGCAGGAGGCTGAGCTGCATACATATGTTGCCGGTGCCAAGCGGGACGGCGAAAAGCTTCTGACTGCAGGCGGTCGTGTAACCGGCACAACAGCAGTTGCGGAGACATTAGCAGAAGCAATTGCCGAAGCATACCGACTTGCAGACGGCGTACAATTTAAAAATGCTTATCGAAGAAGTGATATTGGTCAACGCGGTTTGGCTGCGTACCAATAAAAAGGGGGCTTTTCGTTGGTTTATCGTGTATATGTAGAAAAGAAAAAGGGACAGACTCATGAAGCAGATGAGCTTCTTAAGCAAGTCAAAGATTTTTTGCAGATCGGCACATTATCCTCAGTCCGTGTTCTTAACAGGTATGATGTTGAAGGCATTGATGAGGAATTGTTCCGTTATGCTGTCAATACTGTTTTTTCCGAGCCGCAGGTAGATAATGTTTCGTATGGTCTGCCTACCGGTTCCGTGATTTTTGCAGTAGAGCCCCTGCCGGGTCAGTTTGATCAGAGAGCAGATTCTGCTGCACAATGTATTCAGATTCTTTCCCAAGGCGAACGTCCGCTTGTGCGCACGGCGAAGATCTATATTTTGGAAGGACAGTTATCTGAAGCCGATATTGATGCAGTCCGCAAGCATGTTATCAACCCCGTGGAGTGTCGGGAGGCGAGCCTTGCTATGCCGCAGACACTGGCAATGGAGGTTGAGATTCCGCAGAGTGTAGCAACGGTTGAAGGTTTTTTAAAGCTTGATAAAGATGGCCTTGCAGAGCTGATTAAAAAGCTGGGACTGGCAATGGATCTGGATGATATTTCTTTCTGCCAGGCCTACTTTAAGACGGAAGACCGTGATCCCACGATTACTGAGATCCGTATGATTGATACATACTGGTCGGATCATTGCCGTCATACAACGTTTAATACAACGATCGATTCGGTTTCCTTCCAGGATCCGCTTCTGCAGCAGGCATATGAAGATTATCTGGCTGTCCGTAAGGATCTTGGCCGTACAAAGCCGGTCAACTTAATGGATATCGGCACACTTGCCGGTAAATATCTCCGTAAGCATGGCTATTTGGATAAGCTGTACGAATCCGAAGAGATCAATGCCTGTACTGTTCGCATGACCGTAACTGTTGACGGTGAGGAACAGCCCTGGCTGCTGCTTTTTAAAAACGAAACACACAACCACCCGACCGAGATCGAACCTTTTGGCGGCGCAGCAACGTGTATTGGCGGTGCGATCCGTGATCCGCTGGCAAGCCGTGCGTATGTGTATGCGGCGATGCGTGTTACCGGCGCCTCGGATCCTCTGAAGTCTGTTGACGAAACGATTGCCGGAAAGCTTCCGCAGCGCAAGATTGTTACGACGGCTGCCGCAGGCTATTCATCATACGGCAATCAGATCGGTCTGGCTACGGGCATGGTTGATGAGTTATACCATCCCGGATATGCCGCAAAGCGTATGGAGATCGGTGCAGTTATCGGCGCAGTTCATGAGGACCATTCTAAACCGGATTTCCCGATGCCGGGCGATAAGGTTATTTTGCTTGGTGGTAAAACCGGTCGCGACGGATGTGGCGGTGCAACCGGCTCGTCCAAGAGTCATACGGTTGAATCCTTAGGCTCATGTGGCGCTGAGGTTCAGAAGGGTAACGCACCGGAGGAGCGTAAACTGCAAAGATTGTTCCGGAATGCAGAGGCTGCTGTTATGATCAAGCGCTGTAATGATTTCGGCGCTGGTGGCGTATCAGTTGCAATCGGAGAACTGGCAGACGGTCTGGAGATTGAACTGAATAATGTACCTAAGAAATATGAGGGCCTTGACGGTACGGAGCTGGCAATATCTGAGTCTCAGGAACGTATGGCGATCGTTGTTGCGCCTGAAAACGTAGAACGTTTCCTGCGGCTTGCAGATGAGGAGAATCTGGAGGCAACCGTTGTTGCAACGGTAACGGAGGAAGCCAGACTCAAAATGTTCTGGAACGGTCAGACAATCTGTAATATCAGCCGTGAATTTCTCAATTCAAACGGCGCAGAAAAGCACGTGGATGTTGAGGTCGCGGCACCGGTTGATTATGATGTGAAGCTGACCGGTTCGTTTACCGATAATCTTTATCGTGTGGCAACAGATCTGAATACCTGCTCAAAACGCGGACTTTCTGAGCGCTTTGACGCAACGATCGGTGCCGGCACGGTACTTATGCCCTTTGGTGGAAAGTATCAACAGACACCGATTCAGGCAATGGTGCATAAGATCAGCCTTGAGGAAGGTCATACCGACGATTGCTCAGTGATGAGCTGGGGCTATAACCCGTTTATTATGGAAAAGAGCCCGTATCACGGCGCATATCTGGCGGTTGTTGAATCGGTATCAAAGCTGATTGCTGCCGGTGCAAGCTTCGAGGATGTTTACCTAACCTTCCAGGAATATTTCCTGCGTGTAGGAAAGGATGCAAAACGCTGGGGTCAGCCGACTGCTGCGCTGCTTGGTGCATTTAAGGCGCAGATGGATCTGAAAATTGCCGCTATCGGTGGCAAGGACTCGATGTCCGGTTCGTTTGAAGATCTGCATGTACCACCGACACTTGTTTCTTTTGCGGTTACGACAGATAAGATTCCGAATATCGTATCCAATGAATTCAAGAAGGCCGGCGATACAGTATGTTTGATCTCTGCTGAGTATGATGCAAACGGCCTTCCGGTTACAAAATCACTGCTGAATGTTTATGCACAGGTAACAGAGCTTCTTCGCTCGGGCAAAGCGGTTGCTGCGTATACACTGGGTATGGGCGGTATTGCCGAGGCCGTTATGAAGATGGCATTTGGTAATGGACTTGGATTGAGCTTTAACAATGCATTGGATGTACAAAAACTCTTTGCATATGGCTATGGCAGCTTTATTGTAGAGATGAATGGTCAGCAGAGTGTTGGTACTGTACTTGGAAATGTTACTGACGACGGTGCATTTACTTATAACGGTGAGACGGTTGCGCTTTCTGCACTGCAAAAGGCATATGAAGATAAGCTTGAGCCTGTTTATTCGTGCAACATTGCTGATGTAAATATTCCGCTCGAAACGGTTTCTACGCCAGAAAAGACGCGTGTGGTACCTGCGGTCAAGGTTGCAAAGCCGAAGGTTCTTATTCCGGTATTCCCCGGCACAAACTGTGAGTATGATTCTGCCCGCGCGGTAGCGGATGCCGGTGCAGAACCGGAGATCTTCGTTGTGAAGAATATGTCTGCTGATGCAATATCCCGCAGTGTAGAGGAATTTGCAAAGAAGATTGGACAAAGTCAGGTTATATTTATCCCCGGTGGTTTCTCCGGTGGTGATGAGCCGGATGGCTCCGGTAAGTTCATTACCGCATTTTTCCGCAACAGTGCGATCCGTGAAGAGGTTACACGCCTGCTTGAGCAGCGCGATGGCCTCATGTGCGGTATCTGTAACGGCTTCCAGGCACTGATCAAGCTTGGCTTAGTCCCGTATGGAAAGATCATAGATACCGATGAGAATTGTCCCACGCTGACATTTAACAGCATAGGACGCCACCAGAGCCGTATTGTTCGTACGCGTGTTGCCTCCAACAATTCGCCCTGGTTGGCTAATACGCAGGTCGGTGATATTTACAATGTTGCAATCTCGCATGGCGAGGGTCGATTCCTTGCTTCCGAGACACTTGCGCGTGAGCTGATCCGAAACGGTCAGGTTGCTACGCAGTATGTGGATCTTGACGGCAATGCAACTGCAGATGTTCACTATAACCCCAACGGTTCGATTTTTGCAATCGAAGGCATTACTTCTCCTGACGGAAGAGTCTTTGGTAAGATGGGACACAGTGAACGTATTGGCACAGGCCTTTACAAGAATGTTCCGGGCAACTACGATATCCGCATGTTCGAGTCCGCTGTTCAGTATTTTAAATGATTGAAAAGACCGTTTCCGGTATCCCGGAAACGGTCTTTTTATGCGCATGTTTATGTAAGTGTAATGACTTCTGAAACAGTTAGAATCTTATCACAAACGACGAACCGGATATCAAAACCTGCAAAGCTTACCGTGTATGAACGTTGTATATCGTCCTGGTAGGAGGGACGCATGTCATATGATAACAGATCGATCGCCGCTTGCTGTTTATCCTTCGGCAGGCGTTGCAGCAAGTGCTGCGGAAAAACTACCTGCAGCAGTTTTTTATCTG
>JAZNNK010000061.1:0-4848 GCA_045580205.1 Faecousia sp. | reverse complement strand
AACGCAGCGAAGAATTCGCTCTCCCTCGTCTCCTGTCATTCTGAACGTTAGTGAAGAATCCGTTCTCTTAGGGTATTACGGATTCTTCGTCGGCAGAGCCTCCTCAGAATGACAGGTACGGTGTCATTCTGAACGTTAGTGAAGAATCCGTTCTCTTAGGGTATTACGGATTCTTCGTCGGCAGCAGCCTCCTCAGAATGACAGGGGGAAAACAGAGGGGAAATTGCATAAAATTATTGGAAATATGTGTAAATTTAAGAAAAATTTTAATAGAAACTCGAAAAATATCAAAAAAATTCCTGTTAAATCTTTACAAAACCCCTTGCATTTTATAGACAGGTGTGCTATATTTGTATCACCAATGGTATCTGTGAGAGTGGGAACTGCTTAAGCTTGCATCGTATTTACGGTCTGTGCAGTCCACCGGAGGAGAGGCAAACCCTTTCCTGCGCTGCCGCTTTTCCGGCTGACACGCAGGCAGATACCGGAATACATAAAGGCATGTCCGCTTCGCGGTCCTGCCGCTATTTCCCTCTCGCAGCGCGAGAAATATGAAGGAAACTCTAAATTTAGGAGGAAGAAAACATGAGCAAATTGTTCAAGAGACTGCTTAGTCTCACAATCATTGCGGTTATGGTTTTTGCCATGATCCCCGCTGTCTCCGCCGTTGAGATGAACGGAACAAAGTCGTATTCTCACGCAAGTACGGGTTCGACTTACTATTTGGCTGACAGCAATACAGTGGGCGAATATACTTTTGTTGGTCAGGCTCCGAATACAGGCACCAGACATCATAATAGCAACTATATTTTTGGTGCAAACTTTGATGCAAACGTGAATAGATGGATGGCGTTCCAGTTTAATGTATCCGAGGAAGTGGCAGCCGGTTCGAACCATAAGATTAAGGTTCTCTTCCAGCAGACGAAGGCACTGGATATTTATGTTTATCCTGCAGCTGTTTATAGTGCTGCATATGCTGCTGATAACATGGCTTCCCTGTTTGATACAGAAAGCGATTACTATCTGGGCCAGTTTGCAGGAACTGATGGTCTGAGTGCGGCAGACAAGAATCTTTTTGTTGACTACGATTTTTCTAAAGCTGGTGATTATGTAATCGTAATTAAGTCTGCAACGACCGGCGGTTCAAACCAGATGAGACTGGCTGCTGGTGGATTTATCCAGCTTCGTTACCATGCACATACCTTTGGTGCAGAGACCGTGATTAAGGACGCTTCAATCTTTAACGGCACAATCACTTCTAAGACTTGTACCGATGAGACCTGTGGCGAGACTGTCATCACCGAGGCTGACGACAAGGATTCAGCTCCTGAGGGCGCTGTTGTATGCATGGATGCCACAAATTATTATACTTCCTTTGCAGATCTTGCAGAGGCTAATGCCGTAAGCGGTGTATACGGTCTTGTTTCGGACGATTACAGTGAGACGCTTTGCTACGTTCCCGCAGGCGTAACACTGGATCTGATGGGCAACAACCTGACCGCAAAGGCGATCATCGCTGAAGGTGAGATCCGCGACAGCATCGGCGGCGGCAAGCTGGTTGCTGATTCCGTCGTTCTGAAGGGCCAGGATGGCTATATTCCTGTGAACAACGGTTCCGGTTATGTATTCTATGCTGCAGACCTGACGCAGACACAGCTTGATGGAGACGTGTACACATTCCTGCCTGCATTCGATACAGATCTGGAAGCAGCGCTTGCTGACGGCGCAACTGCTCTGGGCCTGAAGATCGCTGTTCGCGTAAGCTACACGACGGCTTCCGGTCTTAACTCCTACACTGACTTCGTTTACTCTGACGACCTGGTCAAGCAGGTTTATGACGGCACCGGCGCAAATGCATTCAGCCTGACTATTTCCAATGCAAGCAGCTATACAAATATTGCATATTCTGTTATGATCGTTTCCGACCTCGCTATGGCTACGATCACCGGTTGATTGTTACCGCAGTAAAAAAGGAGCGTGTCATATGAAAAACTATGAAAAGCCCCAGGTAGAGCGCATTGTGTTCTCTTCTACCGACGAGATCACGACTACCGGCGGTATTCTTTCCGGCGGCATGGGCGTTATTCCGAACCCCTGGGCACCCCAAGCGGTTAAGAGAGACGACGAAAAGTAAGAAAAGATCAAAGTTACGGTACTCCCCTGCGGCAGGGAAGCTTCCCTGCCGCGCTGAGTCCCGCGTATACCGGATAGACGCCGGCGCGGATAGCTTCTATCCGCGCCGCGCATTGCGTTAGAGACAGTTATTTAAATTTGAAATATGTCAGAAGAAATCCTTCTGTATAAATATAGGCGATATGCCTGCCCCGGCGAAACTTATGTTTTACAGGCAGGTTATAATAGATCACAAGGCAAAGTGCCTGCAAAGGCAGGTATCTTCACGGAAAGAGGTGTACTTTATGAAAGAGAATCGTGAGGTTCTTGAAATCGACATAAAGAGAATGGCGCAGGCGCTGTGGAAGCGCGCATGGATCATAGTGCTGGTAGGCGTGTTATGCGCAGTGCTTTTGTTTGCATATTCGCACCTGTTTATGGTGCCGCAGTATATGGCAAGCACAAGTTTTTATGTAAATAACTCCTACGGCGCGGAAAGCCCCGGCTCCTCCTCCTCGCAGCTTATGGCCGCGCGGGATCTTGCTGATACCTATATGGTCATCCTGAAAAGCCGTACGGTACTCAATGAGGTGGCTAATGTTACGAAGCTTGGTTACAGCTATTCACAGCTTTGTGGTATGATCTCCGCCTCTGCCGTTAATGAAACGGAAGTTTTTGAGGTCGTTGTCATTTGCCCGAACTATCTGCATGCCGCAGAGATCGCCAATGCGATCGCAGACATCCTCCCGGAGAGAATTTCTGCTGTAGTGGAGAGCAGCGAGGTCCGTGTTGTGGATTATGCGATCCCCTCTGATGTGCAGGTAAGTCCTGTATACGGTAACTATGCAAAGATTGGTTTGCTGATCGGTGTGGGCTTGACAGCCGGCGTAGTTGTCCTGATGGAGCTGCTCGATACTACGATCACTTCTGAGGATTTCCTTGCCCGGATGTATCCGGATATCCCCATGCTGGCTATGATCCCCGATGCAGAAAATTCCAATGGAAGCGGTTACTATAAAGGCTACTATAAGGGCTACTACGAAGCCCAGAAAAATTATCAAACCCCGAACAGAACCAGAGGTGAGAAATAATGGCCTGGAAGATTTTTGGAAATAAAAAGAGGGATGTTGTCGAGCAGTGGAACTATAAGACCATGTTTGGTCCGAACATGAGTTTTGCTGCGACAGAGGCGTATAAGCTTCTGCGTACCAATATTATGTTCTCCTTCTCCAAGGAAGGCCGAGGACATGTTATTGGTGTAGCCAGCTCGGTGCAGGATGAAGGAAAGACATCGTCTGCCTGTAATACTGCATATGCTTTGGCAGAGTCCGGCGTAAAGGTTCTTCTTTTGGAGGCTGACCTTCGCAGACCGTCTATTGCCGCAAAGCTTGGCATAGCAAGATCACCCGGACTTACGAATCTGCTTGTCTCAGATTGGGATTACAAGGAAATGATCCAGCACTGCTCCGCAGCACCGAAGCTGGACATTATTACAAGCGGCGACACACCGCCGAATCCGTCGGAATTGCTCGGCTCTCAGCGCATGGCTGATCTGATCAATATGTTTACGGCAGAATATGATTATATTATCGTTGATCTGCCGCCGGTTACTGTTGTTTCGGATACGGTTGCTATTTCCAGAAATCTGAATGGCATTGTGATGGTCGTTCGTGGCAATAGTTCTGACCGCAGAATGCTTGCTGAAGCGATGCGTCAGCTGAGAATGGCTGATGTTCGGATCTTAGGCTTTGTTTACCGTGATTCCAGCAATGCCAACAGAAAGTATGGCAAGAAGTATCGCTATAAATACTATAAAGGCTACGGCAAAGGAAAAGAAGAAAAATGATTGATTTCCATTCCCATTTTCTTCCGGGAATGGACGATGGCAGCGCAAGTGTGGAAGAGTCCGTGCAGATGCTTCTGCTTTCAAAAAAGCAGGGCGTCGATGTGATCGTCGCAACACCGCATTTTGATGCGTATCGGGACGATTTGTCGGATTTTTTACAGCGGCGAAGAATATCGCTCGAGAAAATCAGACACGATCCGTCTTCTATGCCGGAAATGATCTGCGGCGCAGAAGTGGCTTATTTTACAGGGATCGGCAAAAGCCGTGAAATGAAAAAGCTTTGCATCGGTTCGACGCAGCTGCTGCTTGTGGAGATGCCGTTTCATCGCTGGTCGGCCAGACAGGTCGAAGATGTATGTGCGCTTACACAGCAGGGTATTATCCCGGTGATCGCGCATATTGACCGGTATTTGCACACCGGGCAGCTTATTACGTATCTTCCTGCGCTGGCACGAGAGGGCGTGTGTTTCCAGTGTAATGCAGATGCTTTTCTCCGATCTTCTTCTGCACGGCGGGTGGCCGGTCTGCTTAAAAAAGGATATATCCACTTTTTAGGCTCTGACTGTCATAACATGCAGAATCGTCCGTCCCGTATTGATGAGGCGATGCAGATTGTTGAGCAGAAGCTTGGCGCAGAATTTTTGCAGCAGCTTGATGCTTCGGCAAAAGCGCTTCTTTGTTCTTCGGAATAATCAGCTTATATTCCGCCAAAGGGAATTTCTCTTTGGCGGATTTTTTGTTTCCTGTTATTCTGAGGAGCAAACGCGACGAAGAATCCGTAAATACCCTTAAGAGAACGGATTCTTCGCTATGCTCAGAATGACAGGGGGCAGGGGAAACCGGATTCTTCGCTATGCTCAGAATGACAGGGGGCAGGGGAAAACGAATTC
>JAZNNK010000060.1:0-9296 GCA_045580205.1 Faecousia sp. | reverse complement strand
CCCGGGAAGATAGGTAATGCGAACACAAAGAGAGTCAGGAGAAATCCTGACTCTCATTTTATACGCTTTTAACGGAAAAGCCCCGTCTCTGTATAGTGAAGAGCCGGGACTTTTTTGATCATTTTTCGTACTTTCCTTTATATTTGTGTTTTTTAGATACGCTACGTGTAATACACAAATATGCAAATATACATAGGCATCCCAAACTGATTTTCCATCCGAGATCAAAGGCGTCGTTGTGATAGGTGAAGCAGACTGTGTGATAACCCTTTGGAAGTAACAGACCGATCATTGCGGTGCCAATCAGCACGATCTGAGCAGGTTTGCCGTCAACAGTTGCAGACCAATTTCCATTTTGTGGAATGGAGGTGTACAGAACGCCGTCGCGGTTGCAGTTGATTGTACCTTCCACTATTGTTTCATCAAATGTTGTCAGTTCTAAGGTTGATGCTGCCAAAACATCGTAGGCCTCTGTAAATGTGGCTTTGTCCAAAATGCCGGCATGAATACGGATTGTTCCGGTCTCATTTGCTTTGCAGGTTAGTCGAATTTCAATCTTATCACCGGGCATAACGTTGGACACTGAAAGTGTTTGCGGAATGCTGTATGTTTCGCGATAAAGTTCCTTATCGTTCTTGTAAACGGTAAAGCTGTTTCGTGCGGAGAGGTTTAGATCAATGCATACCAGACCTTCCTTGTCTGCAACATAGCTATATGTTACAACGCCGCCTTTTTCACTTTTATAGGTGCAATAGCCCGTTTTTGTTTTATTTGTTAATTCAATATCATCGGCAGAGATCGTCAGCGTTTTTCCAACCATAAGCGTCCAGACGTTTTTCGATATGCCGGCCGCTGCACGAAGAAGCTCATTCTGGAAGGTAAGATTGTTGGTGCTTTTACTAAAATCAACATTCAAAAGCTGTGCGTTTGCAAGAAAACCGAGCGGCAGATACGCATTGTTTTTCAGTAGATGCACATTTCCATAATTGTGAAGGTCTTCAAAATACGGGTTATCCTCCACCTTGCCGTCTCGCTCAATCATATATTTAAGATCCAGAAATAGATTGGAAACGGGGGAGCTTTCCTCAAAACAATAACGATTGTAAGTGTTTTTTGCGCCGGAACCAAGCGCATTCATGAATGCAGTAACATTCACATTGGCAGAGCTGGTAAAGGCAGAAATGCCGTTGTAATCGTTCAATGCACCGTCATTGAGCGTCTGTGCGTGCGTTACTTCAGCACGATAAAATAAACTGTTTGACTCGCGTTCCTTCATATAACGAATCATGGAGGCGGAGTAGACCGTTCCTTTTGGGTAGTTGGATATATACGTTTTTGGGAAGTTAACACCAAAGTTTACGATATTCAAAACCAGTTCAATGAACATGACACCAAAAAGGATGGCACCACCAACATGACGTCGGAAACGACGGTTTTCAAAATATTTACGAAGGCGTCTGTGATTGTGTTTATCCGGCATTTTTTTACATACAAAGGAGTAAACGAGAGTGCTGAAATATAAAAGCAGGAATACACAGTTGTATGCCAGATAAACAATGTCCGTCAGATCGTTCGCACAAAGCATGATACCGACCGAAAGGGCAGATGCAACAAGAATACTCCATAAACGGAAATGACGACGCAGCAAATATGCCCGATATGCCATAAGCAGCAGTACAAAACTGTAAAGATAGCTAAAGCGGTATGGTATCATATTTGTAAAATGGAATCCGTGCCAGATATAGTCGAGTTGACGGATAATAAAACTGACATTAAAGAAAAGAAGTAAAATCATACAACATAATTTTTCACGAACTTTAATTCGTTTGCAGGTCAGAAACAGAAAGGCAAGCATAGTCGAGCCGACACCGCAGTACAGATTCGGCAGTCCTTCTTTAAAACTGGGGATCAGTCCTCCATTCATATTTCCGGCGACCTGACGCATAGCATCGAGCAGACCTTGCCATGTATGCTCATCTGTAATATTCAGACGGAAGGATTCCGGGAAATTATTGTTGTTTGATTGTGTTGTCTTAAGGGCCTCATACGCCGGCAGTTCCAGAATTGCCGTCATACCGATGGCTAAAAGTGAGAAAAATGCGATTCTTATAAGATCGGAAAAGAATTTTGAAAAGTTTTCCCAGTGGCATATTTCATAGCATATAAAAATGAGAGCAACAAAAATACAGGTAAACAGGCCAATGTAGTAGTTAGATAAGATAGAAAGGGACAGCGTGGCTGTGTAGAGAATAAATTTTTTATCTCTTAAAAGATAAATCGTACCAAGAACAACTAACGGCAGCAGCGCGAAGGTGTCCAGCCACATAAGATTCCATTGATAAGCCAGAGCCCAGGCACACGTTGCATAAAAACAACCAAAGAGGGTAATAGAAAGATCATTTTTCTTAAAAAGCTTCTTCAGGAAGATGGAGAAAAATAGACTGGCAAAACTCAATTTAACAGGAACAAGAAGAGAGAAAAATTCAAGCGTGTAGGCTTCCGGGACAAAAACACAGAGCAAATTCAGAGGAGAGGCAAGATAATATGCGATCAGTCCTAAATAATCCATGCCCATGCCGATGTTCCAGGTATATAAAAGCGACTGCCCGGATAAAAGCGCTCTGCGGAAGGCAACAAAAAAGGGGTAATATTGATGATACATGTCGGAATACAGCATAGAATAACTGCCAAAAGGGGCAGCTTGCTGAATCAGCATATATATCAGAATGGCAGATACCGGAAAAATAAAGGCGAGCAGGCAATAATTCGGTTTTAATCGGTTTAACTGCTGTATTTTCATCGTAATCCCCCGAAGAATAATCTTTTTTCAGTTTATCACATTATTTACGCAGGGTAAAGATATTATAAAAGTTTTTTTAAAAAGGACATAAAATCAGGGTGCATTATCTAATGCACCCTGTGTTTAATAAGATGAAATTATGTGGTTACAGAATTAGACAAATCAATCCCGTAGCGCCTTCGTTAACGATCCGTGTCAGACTGCCCCGGAATTTTGCACGGACATCTTCAGGCGTTCGTATCAGCTTGGAGGTAAGTCCTTCCTGAATGAGCGCATAAACGGATTTCCCAAAAATGTTACTTTCCCAAAGCTTTTCCGGAGATTCTCCGGATAGATAGGAGATCAGATCCTGCGATTGTTTTTCGTCGCCGACAATGGGATTGATTTCGGTGTCGATGTCTACGCGAATCATATGTATGGAAGGCGCTCCTGCTTTCAGTCGGACACCGTATGCTCCGTTTTTACGAAGCAGTTCCGGCGTTTCCAGCTTCATCTCCTCAGCGGTGGGCATAACGATACCATAGCCGGTAGCCTTTACAGCGGACAATGCGTCGGAGATCTTATCGTATTCTTCTTTAATAGAAGAGAGCATAATTAATGTTGACAGAAGCTGTGCATCGTTAGAAATTTGCATGCCGGTTTTGGAGCTTAGGATCTCGTAGAATAACTTGTCGGGGAAGCACAGCATGCAGGCGACACTTCCGGAAGATAAATCGATCTTTCGAATGGAAAAATCTGTTACATCTTCAAGATCTTGCAACTTTGAAAGGATTGTCTCGGCTTGGCCTAATGTTGAAATCTCCTCTGCGTGCTGCAATAGAGTGCTATGCAGCGCGGCTTTTACAGGATGTGAGGCCTCCAGGGCATCCATCCATCGGGGCAGATGCACACGGATTTCACGGAGAGGAAACGCATATAGAAGCTGCTGCAGGATGTCGCAGATATCATCCTGGTCAAGTGTTTGACAGTCTGCAATCATTGCGTTTATGTCCAATTTCTCTTTTAAGTATTTTTTTACTTTGTGTGCAGCTTCCCCTTCTGGATGACGACTGTTGATGATGACTAAAAAGGGTTTCCCGGTTTTTTGCATATCTGTAATCGCCCGCAGCTCTGCGTCTGTATAATCAGCGCGTGGAATATCGGTAATTGTTCCGTCTGTCGTAACGACCAGTCCTATGGAGCAGTGCTCCTGCATAACTTTTTTTGTCCCAAGTTCTGCAGCATCCGTCATGGGAATTTCGTAGTCGTACCAGGGGGTGGTTACCATACGGGGAACGCCCTCTTCGTCAGCACCTACTGCACCTTCAACCATGTAGCCGACTGAATCAATCATGCGTACCTGCAGGCGCGTAACTCCATCCGGAGAGATATCTACAGCTTCTTCCGGAACGAATTTTGGTTCGCTTGTCATAATGGTCTTTCCGGAACCGCTTTGTGGCAGCTCGTCTTTGGCGCGCTCTTTCCGGTAAGGATCATCTATATTGGGTATAACCAACTCCTCCATGATGCGTTTGATGAGCGTAGATTTTCCGGTACGTACCGGACCAACTACACCGATATAAATGTTGCCTCCGGTCCTGGCGGCGATGTCAGCGTAAATGGTTTTCATAGCCAGCCTCCTTTTCCGGCAGGAATGGAAGCTCCTGCCATGACTACCATAGGGTATGTCCTTGTGAGGACAAATAGAACTGACAGGTAGCCTGTAAGAAAATCTATTTATCTTCTGCCCCATGAGAGTAATCTGCACGTGAAGAATTGGTGTTTTTTTCGTAAAATAGTATTTGACAAATCCTATAAAACCCTATATAATATGTAGGCATGACTACGAGGAGGGAATTGTATGCTGCTGGATTTGCGTGAAGTCGTTAACAATCCCGGCGCATCAGTCTCCTTTTCAGAAGATGTGGATCTGAGCGACCTTCAATATGGAGTCAGCTATCCCGTTACTGAGCCGGTTTGTGTAACCGGTACAGTTCGCAATACTGCGGATGTTTTGGTAATGAAAGGTAATATTACAACATGCCTGCATGGAGTGTGCGACCGCTGTGCGACAGAATTCTCACAACAAGTCAATATTCCTGTGGATGTGGTTCTTACCGAAGAGCTTTCCAGTGAAGAAAGTGAAGATGAGTGGGTTTTTTCGATAGAGGCAGATAAGGCAGATCTGGAAGAGATCGTGCGGACTGTGTTTGTACTGAATCTGGATTCCAAACTGCTGTGTCGTCCGGATTGCAAAGGATTATGCTGTAGATGCGGTAAAAACCTGAATGAAGGCGGATGCTCTTGCGAAAAAGAGATTGATCCGCGATTGGCTGCATTGCAGCAGCTACTGAATAAGTAATCTAAAGAATTCTGCCTTAAGCAGTATGACCAAGGAGGTGTCATCCATGGCTGTCCCCAAGTGTAAAGTGTCTAAGGCCCGTCGCGACAAGCGTCGTGGTTCCAACTGGAAGCTGTCTGCCCCCAGCGTAGCAGTATGCTCCAAGTGTGGCGAGCCCGTTGTGCCCCATAGAGCCTGCAAGGCTTGCGGCAATTACAACGGTCGTCAGGTTCTGGCTGCCAAGGCTGACTGAGGCAGGAACAAGCGTAAGCTGAGAGGAAGGCGTCTGCCTTCCTCTTTTTTTGCCCTGATTGAAATTTTTAGGGGGCTTTTGTAATTATCATTGATTTAAGCGCTTTTATGTGCCATAATATATAAGATGATTATCGGAAAGGGAGTGATCCATATGGCTAAGCCGTTAGTTGCGATCGTAGGACGGCCCAATGTGGGTAAATCCATGCTTTTTAATAAGTTAACAGGCCATCGAATATCTATCGTTGAAGATACTCCCGGTGTTACGCGGGATCGGATATATGGAAACTGTGAATGGTGCGGAAAGAATTTTTCTATAGTAGATACCGGCGGGATAGAACCCAACACGGGTAGCGAGATGCTCAAGTTTATGCGCCGTCAGGCACAGATCGGCATTGAACTGGCGGATTGCATCGTGATGGTTGCAGATGTGCGCTCCGGTGTTACTGCGTCAGATGTGGATGTCGCAGCTATGCTGCGCAAGTCTGGAAAGCCTGTTGCGCTTGCTGTTAATAAATGTGATTCGATCGGACCTGTAAATCCGGATGTGTATGAGTTTTATGGACTTGGTATCAGCGATCTGTTTGAGGTATCTGCCGTGCATGGACATGGTACAGGCGATCTGCTGGACTGGTGCATCAGCAATATGCCGATGGATGATGAGGAAGAGGGAGAAGACGATATTATTAAGGTTGCGATTGTTGGTAAGCCAAATGTAGGAAAAAGCAGCCTTTTGAACCGCATTCTCGGCGAGGAGCGCGTTATTGTTTCGGATGTTGCCGGAACAACACGCGATGCGATTGATTCTGACTTTGAAAACGAGACCGGTAAGTATTGCTTTATTGACACGGCCGGCATGAGGCGTAAGAGCAAGGTGGACGATCTGATTGAAAAGTATTCCAATATGCGCACGATTAATGCAATCGAAAGAGCAGATGTCTGCTTGATTTTGATTGATGCAAATGAAGGTGTAACGGAGCAGGATACAAAAATTGCGGGACTTGTTCATGAGGCGGGCAAGGCTGCGATCATCGTCGTCAATAAATGGGACGCGGTAGATGATAAGCAAACCAATACTATGCGCGATAAGGAAATCGGTGTTCGCCAGGGTTTAAGCTATATGACATATGCACCTGTTGTGTTTTTGTCTGCTTTGACCGGTCAGCGTGTGGATAAGCTGTTTTCTGTGATCCAGGATGTTTACAAGCAGAATACAAGTCGTATTACAACCGGCGCATTAAACAGCGTGCTTGCAGACGCAACTTCCCGTGTACAGCCACCTTCTGATAAGGGACGCCGACTGAAGATCTATTATATGACGCAGGCCGGCACAAAACCGCCGCATTTTGTCATTTTCTGCAACGATGCGCGCCTGTTTCATTTCTCTTATCAACGATATCTGGAAAATCAGATTCGTGAAGTATTTGGCCTTGCGGGAACACCTGTAAGAATTACGATTCGCCAAAAGGGCGATAAGGAGGATTAACCCATGTGGCTGTCGATTTTGGCCGCGATCCTGGTCGGGTATCTGCTTGGAAATTTAAATGGCTCTGTTTGTGTGTCTGCGATGATGCACGATGATGTGCGTGAGCATGGCAGCGGAAACGCAGGCCTTACAAATTTTATCCGTAATTATGGCGCAGGAAAGTCTCTTTTGGTCATTTTGATTGACGCAGGAAAGGCGATCCTGGCATGCCTTGCAGGAGGCCTTTTGCTCAAATCGTATGCGGGTTATCTTACCGGGGTGATGCTCGGCGGTGTGTCTGTGATGCTTGGTCATGATTTTCCGATTCTTCTTGGCTTCAGAGGAGGAAAGGGTATTCTTAGCGGCCTGTTTATTGCGTTGATGGCAGACTGGAGAATCGCGATCATTATTCTATTGGTTTTTGCAATTGCTTATTTTATAAGCGGTTATGTATCGTTAGGCTCTGTGCTGGCTGCAATTGCATTTGGTGCAAGTTTTTTGATTCTGCATTTTGGCAATCTGGTGGTGATGCTCTGCGGCGCTTTTATGGGCATGCTGACCGTGTTTATGCATAGGCAAAACATTGCCCGTTTGATAAAGGGGCAGGAGAGAAGAACCAATTTGTTTAAGAAAGGGTAAGTATTTATGAAAACAGCTGTGGTTGGCAGCGGCGCATGGGGTACAGCGCTGGCATTATGCCTTCATAGAAATGGTCATGAAGTTACCATTTGGACATTTGAAAAAGAATTAATTGAACAGATGCGTACAACGCGCTGCAATCCCAGACTTCCGGGCGTGTTGCTGCCTGAGGGGATCTCAATTAGCGGAGATTATTCCTGCGTTGCAGACTGCGCGCTGGTCGTGATTGCTTGTCCGTCATTTCCAATGCGTAGTGTTTGTCGGGGAGTGGCTCCATATTTAGGGAAAGATACGGTCGTCGTATCTGTAACAAAGGGCATTGAACAGGGTTCCTGTCTGAGAATGAGCCAGGTCGTGCAGGAAGAAACAGGAAAAACAGTCGTTGTTTTAACAGGACCGAGTCATGCAGAGGAAGTAGCGCTGGATATTCCGACCGGATGCCTTGCGGCTTGTGGAAATCGTCTGATGGCGGAATTTGTGCAAGATGCATTTATGTCAGATAATTTTCGCATTTATACAAGTCCGGACCCGGTTGGAGCAGAGCTTGGTGGCGCGCTAAAAAATGTAATTGCGCTGTGCGCAGGTGTTTGCGATGGCTTAGGTTACGGAGACAATACAAAGGCAATGCTTATGACACGCGGGCTTACGGAAATTGCGCGCCTGGGCGTCTCGATGGGAGCGCATAAAGAGACGTTTGCCGGACTTGCGGGAGTTGGCGATTTGATCGTAACATGTACTTCGATGCATTCGCGTAATCGACGTGCAGGTATTTTGATCGGTCAGGGAACATCTCCAAAGGCGGCAATGGAGGAAGTCGGTGCTGTTGTGGAAGGTTACTATGCTGCTGCAGCCGGCTGGGAGCTTTCTAAACGTCAAGGGGTTGATGTTCCGATCGTTCGTGCTGCCTATGCAGTCCTTTATGAAGGGAAGTCTGCTGCCGAAACGGTTCGATTGCTTTTACAGCGTCAAAGAAAGGCCGAATCGGAAGATGCAGGCTGGGTATAATAAAAAAATCGGGTACTGCAGTTATGCAGTACCCGATTATAATTCGCATAGAAATCAAAAACGGCATTGCCTGAGCAATGCCGTAATGAACGCGGGGATCAAACAGCTCGTTCGACCTTGTTGGAACGGAGGCATCTTGTACATGCGTACACATGGCACGGAGTACCGTTAACAATGGCCTTTACTCGCTTAACATTGGGCTTCCAAGTACGGTTGGAACGTCTGTGGGAGTGGGAAACCTTAATACCAAAGGTAACACCCTTGCCACAATAATCACACTTCGCCATTCTCTGCACCTCCTATCCGCATAATGGCTTACCAAAATCACGCCTAAACAGGCGCCTAAGTATGATACCAAAGTTTGATAAAAAATGCAAGTGTTTTTTTCATTTTTTTCGATTTTTAAAATAATATTGATATTCTCATCGCTCATAGCTATAATATAGGTAATATTTTGCAAAGGAGATGAGCCGTCGTGTCTGACATTTACAGTGTTGCTCTGTCGTCGCTTGTTGAAGAATTTCAGCTGGAGGTGCTCTATGAAGCGACGGATTATGCGTCCATACGGCTTACAGTTGAGGATGTAGCGCGTCCGGGTTTGCAGTTGGCAGGCTATTTTGATCACTTTGAGCCGATGCGTTTGCAGGTGATCGGCAATGTGGAATACAGCTATCTGCAAAAGCTTGATCCGACAGAACGCGCCATCACGTTTGACCGTCTTTTTTCTTATAAATTTCCTGCGCTTTTAATTGCTCGTAATATTCCGCCGGATGAGCAGTGCCTTGAGATGGCAAAAAAACATAATATAACGGTTT
>JAZNNK010000059.1:0-2011 GCA_045580205.1 Faecousia sp. | reverse complement strand
AGGGGGTCAGCATGGCTTTGTAACGCCTCCACAGAGGATAAAATCGTCTGCATGGCATCACGTGTTTGCAAATATCGGCGAACACATCCGGTCTTAGCCTCCATCTTTTCCAGATGAGCCTCAGCACGAATGATATTATCATGAACACCCTGACGGCTCACGCCCAATTCCTCGGCAATCTCCGCCAGAGAAAGGTCTTGATTGTAACGCAGGTCTAAGCACATCCGCTGACGCTCTGTAAGCATATCGCCGTAATAATCAAACAGCAACAGCATCTCAACTGCGTCCATCGGTGTCCCCCCTGTCAATTATTTTACCTTTACACCTGAGACATCATACACCATTACATACCGCTTGTCAAGTATTTTTTCTTGTCAGCCAGAAAATCATTCGCTTACTTCATACCAACGGGATAATTCTGCCGTTTTTTGAAAGCCTAATCGTTCGTAAAGACGCATTGCAGGCATATTGCTCGTTGCAACCTCTATTGAAACAGTTTCTGAAAAGATAGCATTACAGAGGGTCAGAAACACTTTTTCACCTGCACCTCGCTCGCAAGCAGCAATTGCGTTAATAGCGCCTGCGGTTACAATGCCAATGCCAAGAAGCTTCTCATCCGCATGAACATAATAGCAGCAACCTTCTGCAAGATATCTTTTCATATTCGATCGGTTAATCGTGGATGCAGTAGAAATGCCTTGCATTTTTTCATTATAGATACTACGCCAATCCTCGGCCGTTTCTTCAGTTACCGGAAACAGAGCGCCATCCCCTTCCGGCAGATTTTGCCGTAGCTGTTGCATCTTTATGACCGCTGTGTGGAAGGGGAACTTTTCCAACATTGGGTGACCGGTAGCATAGATTTTACTGGCACCTGTCATCTTGCAAAAATCAACACACTCCTTCAAAAGCTGCTCCGGCTGCATACTACTTTGGAGTGTGATATACGCAACACCTTTATAAGGAATCTCTTTCAAGACGAGACTGGCTGCACCGTATTCTGTTGTAAAAACCGGGATATCTCGCATGCAATCACCTCTTTGCTACATCATAGCACACAACCGCTTAACCGTCCAGTAAATATATTGATTTTACGCCCTGCTTTTCTTGACAAAGTGTGGTATAATATAAATTGGAATTTTATGTGCAAAAGCTGGGTAGATATTATGAAAAAGCTGCTTTTACTTAGTGTCATACTGATTGTCATCCTCACCGGCTGTAAGCAGGATAACCCTACGCAGATTGTGGCCACTACTTTGCCGGTTTATGATTTCACCAGTGCATTATGCGATGGTACTGGTCTCACGGTTTCTCAGTTGGTAACAGAGGATATCTCCTGCCTGCACGATTACACTGTGCAGGTATCACAGATGCGGGCGGTAGAATCTGCTGAGGTCGTGGTATGCAACGGTGCCGGTTTGGAGGAATTTCTGGAGGACGTTCTGTCTTCTGCTAACAATGTGATTGACGCATCTTCCGGCATAGAACTCTCTTGCGGCGGTAATCACACAGATGAGCATCATCACGAACACGATCCCCACATCTGGCTTTCTCCGAAGAATGCAAAAGTGATGTGTCGGAATATCTGCAAAGAGCTATCCAAACTTTATCCGAAACATGCTGATCAGTTTGAGAAGAATTTGCAGATTCTTTTAGAAAAACTGGATGCATTGCAGGCATACGGCGAATCGCAGCTTGCCAATCTTTCCTGCAGGGATATGATTACTTTCCACGATGGATTTGCCGGTTTTGCAGAAAGCTTTGACTTGCACATTCTCAAAGCAGTTGAAGAAGAATCCGGCAGCGAGGCCTCTGCAAAAGAACTGATTGAAATTATTGACTTGGTGCAGACCCACAAGATACCAGCTATTTTTACGGAAACCAACGGCAGCATCGCTGCAGCACAAACAATAGCAAAGGAAACCGACGCAAAGATCTGCACCTTGAATATGGCTATATCAGGATCCGACTATTTTTCGATTATGTACCAGAATATCGACATCATTAAGGA
>JAZNNK010000058.1:0-7524 GCA_045580205.1 Faecousia sp. | reverse complement strand
TTGAATAATTTGCTCTTAGCAATATTACTCAAGAATTTTCGTTGGCTGTTAATTCGTTTTCACGATCTCTTAAACAATCCATTTATAATTGTCCAAGGTGTTTATAGTTCGTCTTTGCGTTATTCAATTTACAAGGTACAGATTTTGCCGTCCTCCCAGGCACGCCGTTCATCGGACAGCTTGCCTATGATATCACTTTGGCCATTGTTTGTCAAGGGTTTTTTTCAATTTTTTTCACAATTTTCTGCAAGCTTTTTTTACCTGATTTTTCCTCGTCTTTTTTCTCGTTTTTTAAACATTTTTTACAACATCAGCCTCTTCGTTCAGAAAGATTGCTGGTGATCCCGGTCAATGCATCTGCCGCATCCATTACGCTTTCCTCAGCGGATGCCAGATCGCCGAGACTGATCATTCCACACAGGCGGCCGTCCTCCAGCACAGGCAGACGCCGGATCTGTTCCCTGCCCATAAGATGTGCCGCTGCACCTACCTCCATATCCGGCCTTACCGACAAAACCTGTCCCGTCATGATCTGCCGGACCTTTGTTTCAGCGGGAGACCGGTTTGACGCGAGGCAACGCGTTACAAGATCCCTGTCTGTTACGACGCCGCAAAGCGCACCGCGATCGTCACACACAGGCAGCGCTCCTATATTGTAATGCGCCAACGCCCTGGCTGCTACATCAACCGTCTCATCAGGATGAATCTTTATAACAGAATCAGTCATGATATCGCGTACTTTCATTGTTAATACCTCCTTCTTTCAAAAAGTATTATCCGTAAATTTCCAAATTATACCGACATATAAATATTTTTTAAAAATAATCACCCCGGAGATCACTCCGGGGCGATAGCCATACCTTTAAAATTTAGAATGCACACTTTTCTGCAATGTAATTCTTCAGCTGGCTGATCGGAATGCGCACCTGTTCCATCGTATCACGATCACGAACAGTAACACAATCGTCCGCCTCGCAGGTTTCATCACCAATCGTCTGGAAATCCACTGTGATACACAAGGGTGTTCCGATCTCATCCTGACGACGATATCGCTTGCCGATGGAACCGGCATCGTCGAAATCTACCATAAAATCCTTCTGAAGCATATGATAAACTTCCTCCGCCTTCGGGCTGAGCTTCTTGGATAGCGGCAGAACAGCTGCCTTAAAAGGTGCCAGTGCAGGATGCAGACGCAATACGGTACGGACATCCTCATTACCCTTCTTATCAACGCCTACCACTTCCTCATCGTATGCCTCGCACAAGAAGGCAAGGGCTACGCGGTCGCAACCAAGACTCGGCTCAATAACATAAGGAATATAATGCTCATTTGCTTCCTGATCATAATAATCCAGCGACTTACCGGATGCCTCCTGATGGCGACCAAGGTCATAATCGGTACGGTCTGCAATACCCCACAGCTCTCCCCAGCCGGAACCAAACGGGAACTGATACTCAATATCCGTCGTCGCACGGGAATAGAACGCCAGCTCTGCAGGCTCGTGATCACGAAGACGCAGGCTCCCTTCCTTAATACCAAGACTCACGAGCCAGTTTTTGCAAAAATCCTTCCAGTAAGCAAACCATTCAAGGTCTGTGCCAGGCTTACAGAAGAACTCACATTCCATCTGCTCAAATTCACGGGTACGGAACGTAAAGTTGCCCGGTGTGATCTCATTACGGAAAGCCTTGCCAACCTGGCATACACCAAAGGGCAGTTTTTTACGCGTAGTGCGCTGAATGTTTGCAAAATTAACAAAAATACCCTGTGCAGTCTCCGGACGCAGATAGCATATGGAGGAGGAATCCTCCGTTACGCCGATCTTGGTCTGGAACATCAGATTAAATTTGCGGATCGATGTAAAATGATGCTTGCCACAATGCGGGCAGACAACATCTTCATTCTCGGCAATAAAGGCATCCATCTGCTCGAAGTTCATCGCGTCAACATTGATATCCTTGCCGGACGGCGCTGCTTCAATCAGCTTATCGGCACGCTGACGGGCGCCGCAACCCTTGCAGTCTACGAGCGGATCAGAGAAGGAGCCGACATGGCCGGTTGTGATCCACGTCTGCGGATTCATTAAGATAGCGGCATCAAGGCCTACATTATAATCCGATTCCTGAACAAACTTCTTAAACCAAGCTTTCTTAACGTTATTCTTAAACTCCACGCCCAACGGGCCGTAGTCCCAGGAATTTGCAAGTCCGCCGTATATTTCAGAGCCGGCATATACATATCCCCGGTTCTTACATAAGTTAACAATCATATCAAGAGTCTTTTCACTATTGCGCATGTATATATCCTCCGTGCAGGAATTATTTTCATCCCATTATACAAAATGTTCCTGTGTAAATCAAGTATCTTATTCATCCTCAGGCATATATTCCGGGCCAAGATCCGCTGCCATAATATCGTGGACATGCTGTGCGATCTCCACAGTTGTCTTACCCTTGAGCTCCGATGCCGGGATCACCTCTACCAAATGCAAATGCACATCCGTAGATTTGAACTTTTTGAAATTGGGAATAATGTGATGTGTGTCCCGAACTGTACAAATCACAATGGGAACCTCCGCCTTTTGCGCGATCTTAAATACGCCCGGGCGAAGCTGATGGAATTTCCGGTCCGGACGGATATACCCCTCCGGAAACACTGCTATAGAGACCTTATCCTCCTTAATCAGCTGAATACATTTAATAATAGTCTTGAGTGCCTCCCGATCATTTTCCCGATTAACAAGCTGACACATAAGCTTCGGCATGATCTTACCGACGATAAGCATGTCTTTATTCTCCTGCTTAGAGATAAAAGCAAGCTGACTTTTCTTAAAATAATGCAGTAAAACAGCAGGATCTGCCTCATGAAGGTGGTTGCATACCAGCAAAAACCGACCTTGCTTTGGTGTTTTCTCCAGCCCCTTTGTATGGATCCGTACGCGGACAAGCGGGATCAATGCCTCTACATATAAGTTTGCAAGGAAGCGATAGAAACGGCTGTCATTTTCCTGCGGTTTTCCTCCTGCAAATTCACAAGCTGCCCACAAAAACCCGAAAGCAAGACCTCCCAGCAGTAAAAAAAGACCCGCAAAGCTTACGGGCAACGCCCAAAGCCAGGCAAGATTATCAAAAGCGCCTGCGCTGATACAGATCCCCGCAGCTCCGGCAGAAGTCAACAATACAATAACACAAATAAGCATACTTCGGCTCCTCCGAATAAAATCATTTATCACAATTATACTCCTGTGCGCCGCCGGAAACAAGTGTATTTTTTTAATAAGGGGTAGAAATTGATAACGAATGTTGGTATAATAGTAAATATTGTAATACCTGCATCTGATCGGATGCTTTCGGGAGGTTTTTGATGAAACGGCGCATTTGGGAACTGGATGCTCTGCGCGGGGTCTGTATTTTGGGCATGATCGTCATCCATCTTATCTATGACCTTGGCGAGCTGTTTGCGCTGGTAAAATGGCAAAACTCTCCTGCATTTATATTTGCTCAACAATGGGGCGGTATCGGATTTCTGCTGATCTCAGGCATCTGCGTAACATTAGGCTCTCGCTGTATTCGACGCGGGCTGACCGTATTTTCTGCCGGTATGCTGTGTACTGCCATCACTGCAGGTATTGTTTTCTTAGGTTTTGCAGACAAGAGCTTACTGATCCGGTTCGGCATACTGCACTGTCTCGGCATCTGTATGCTCCTGTGGCCTGTTTTTAAAAAATTCCCTGCCATAGTCCTCGCTTCTTTGGGTGTTTTGCTTGCAGCGCTCGGTCTGTATATCGGTGAGCACATTTACACGAACTGCCCATATCTGTTTTTCTTGGGACTACGCTCCATAAGCTTCTCCTCTTCCGACTATTTTCCGCTTCTGCCGAATTTCGGCTACTTTTTAATCGGTGCGGCATTTGGCAAGTCATTTTATAGAGAAAAAACCACTCTGCTGCCCAATATAAATGCACACAACCCTTTCCTTCGCTTTCTGCAGATGTGTGGCAGGCATTCCCTATGGATATATTTACTGCATCAGCCCGTTCTGATCGCAGCGCTATTTATTATTACTAAACTGACACAAGCATGATTTGAGAGGATACGTCATGAAAAATTTGATAAAACCCAAGATGCTCCCTCTTTTCACTCTGATCGCAGGTATATTGGGAGCCCTTTTTAAAATATGGCAATTATCTGCCGGCATAGATGAAAACGGACTGCTCATCGCAGGACATATGTCCAATGCGCTCATCATCGTGCTCTCGATCCTTACGCTCGCCGTGTTGCTTACCGGTGTGCGTCCTTTAGGACATACACCTGCCTACGGGCACCTGTTTCCGCGCAGTGTCCATGCTGCCGCAGGCAACAGCCTTACCGCTGCCGCCCTCATCCTTTACTCTATCAAGGTGTTGATCCTGCCCGCTGATTCGTTTGCACTGATTTTAGGCCTGCTTGGATTTTTCGCTGCAGGTAGTCTTCTCTATCTTGGATGGTGCCGATTCAAAGCGCTTCGGCCGTCCTTTCTTCTTCACGGCATTATTACCGCGTATCTGATGCTTCACACCATCACACAATATCGCATCTGGGGTTCTGAGCCGCAGATTGCTTTATATTGGTGCCAACTGTTTTGCGGTATATTCCTGATGCTGACCGGCTATCAACGCACGCTGATCGACTCCGGCACCGGCAAACGCATTTGGTTTGTTTTCTGCAATCAAGCCGCCTTATTCTTCTGCCTGCTATCCTTCTGGGGAGAAAACTGGCTTTACTATCTTGCAATGGCTGTTTGGACCGGAACAAACCTTTGTTCCTTAAAAATTATGAAAAAGCACTGCGAGGAGCCGGAAAATGCCATGCCGCTTCCTGATGATGTACTTTTTTTAATGCGTCAGCTTGAAGCCTCCGGTTACACCGTCTATGTTGTCGGCGGTTGTGTGCGCGATCATCTCCTGCAATTAAGACCGCATGATTATGATCTGTGCACCAGCGCTACACCGGAAGAAATCTGCATGGTGTTTTCTGATCTGCAAACTGTACGAACCGGCGAGAAGCACGGCACAGTCGGCGTCGTTATCAACGATCAGATGTATGAGATCACAACATATCGCAAGGAATTCGGTTATGCCGACGGACGCCACCCGGACCAGGTTCTCTTTGTCTCCTCCGTAGAGGAGGATCTCAGCCGCCGTGATTTTACAATAAACGCGATCGCCTACTCCCCAAAAACAGGCTTTATCGATCCCTGGGGCGGTCAGCAGGATCTGTCGCGCGGCATACTGCGCACCGTCGGTGATCCCAACATTCGTTTTCAAGAGGACTCTCTTCGCATTCTGCGAGGCGTTCGCTTTGCTGTCCGTTTCGGTCTGATCCCTGAAAGAGACACCGAAAAGACAATGGAAGCCCTTGCTCCTCTGATGTGCTCTCTTGCGAAAGAGCGTATTTTTGACGAGTTATGTAAACTCCTCCCTGTTTTGACCTACGGAGATATGCGGCGTTTTTCGTCAATTCTTATACAGGTGATTCCCGAGCTGGCGCCTTCAGTCGGATTTGACCAGCATAGCCCCCATCACGCCTACGATGTATATAGCCATACTGCCTATGTGGTAGAAACTGTCCCTGCCAAGCTTTCTCTGCGCTGGGCAGCACTTCTTCATGATATTGGCAAACCGGAGACTTTTACTGCAGACGAAAACGGACGCGGTCATTTTCACGGACATGCACAGGCAGGCGCGGATATTGCAGACCGCATCCTGCGGCGGCTCAAAGCACCCAATGCGCTTCGGGAATCCGTGATCACACTAATTGAAAACCACATGCTCACTTTAGAGCCGGACAAAAAGTTACTGCGCCGAAGGCTTTCTAAATTAGGCAAGGAGACCGTATTCGACCTTCTGGCTTTGCAAAAAGCAGATTATATCGGAAAAGGCGTTGACAACGCCCCAAATATTGCTTTTTTTGATCAGATAGAAGATATACTCAATCAGCTTCTTGCTGAAGACGCATGTCTTAGTGTAAAGGACCTTGCCATCAATGGTCGCGATATCTTAGCACTTGGCTATGCGCCCGGTCCGCAGATCGGCGCTTGCATGTCTTCGCTTCTGACGCAAGTCCTGGACGAGACCGTTTCCAATGACAGAGAATCCCTTCTTGAAGCGGCGCGTCAATTCTTTAACCAACCTTAAAGGAGGAACCGCATATGCGTATTGCAGTTGTTACCGGTGCAAGCTCCGGTATGGGCAAAGAATTTGTATTACAGCTACCTAAGTATGCGCAAGTCGATGAGATCTGGGTGATCGCCCGTCGGGAGAGCGCCTTAAATGCACTGCAAAAAGCATCCTCCGTTCAAATTCGTACCATACCGATGGACCTATGCTGCGAGGACAGCTTTGCCCGATATGAAGCGCTTTTAAAGGAGCATAAACCCGATGTTGCACTTCTGATCAATGCCGCCGGTTTTGGGAAATTTGGATATTTTGAAAATATTCCGATTGAGGAAGACTGCCGGATGATCGACTTAAACTGCAAGGCCCTTGTGCGTATGACGCGGCTTACCCTGCCATATATGCACAGAAAAAGCCATATCTTACAGTTAGACAGTCTTTCTGCCTTTCAGCCGGTTCCGTATATAAGCACATACGGCGCAACGAAATCCTTTGTTTTAAGCTACAGCCGCGCGATCAGCCGGGAGCTTAAAGCGCAGGGCATTCGTGTAATGACAATGAACCCGGGATGGGTCAAAACAGAATTTTTTGATCACGCCCTAAAAACAAACAGTAATGAGGTGCAATATTTTAACCACCTCTATGAAGCAAAAGACGTTGTTGCCACAGGGCTGAAAGATCTGTACCACTCCAGAAAGGATGTTTCTGTGCACGGTCTGCCTATCCGCAATCAGGTACGGCTTGTAAAACTCCTGCCGCACAGTCTGGTCATGCGCATATGGATGCAGCAACAGAAAAAGCCGAAAAACAACACACACCTAACAGACAGATGATCCCTAAATTTTTTGGAGGTAACTGCCATGCACAAAACAAAACCGTATCCAACTGCCTTGCATAAAAAATCCGAAACATTCATCCACAAGGTCCTGCATCTGCTTGAGCGTATTATTGCCCTGATGACACTGGTAGTTCTTGTCGGTATGCTCGGCGTTGAACTTTATAAATTCGGTCTGGATGTAAACAAGATGTTTACCGCTGCAGATTACTTTATCTCTCTGGACAATTACCTGCATAATGTTCTGACCATTGTAGTCGGTCTGGAATTTGTGCGAATGCTGCTTGATATGACACCTGCAAACACCATTGAAGTGCTGATCGTTGCAATTTCCAGACACGTTATCCTCAGCCACGATGATCCTTTAAGCAATATTGCGTGTGTTCTGTGTATTGCCGGACTGTTTGCCACACGTCGTTTTCTTATCTCCAAACACGAAATGACCATCGAGCTTTCCGAAGTGGAATAAGCTACATAAATATGCGGGGTGCAGTCTATTTTAGACTGCACCCCGCTGTATTATTCTGCTTTAAG
>JAZNNK010000057.1:0-5757 GCA_045580205.1 Faecousia sp. | reverse complement strand
GGCATTCGCTTTGATTATCTTCTTGCAGATAAAAGCGATACTTTCTTTAAAGAACTGGTAAAGTATCATATATCCGGTCAGCTGAAGGTCGCACCGGAACATGTCTCCGATACTGTTTTGGACCGCATGGGAAAACCCCGTAATGCAGTATACAATCGCTTTGTCAATAAATACTATGCTCTGAACAAACAATACGGCATGAACCAGTTTCTCGTGCCGTATCTGATGTCCAGCCATCCCGGTTCTTCTCTGAAGGAAGCGATTGAGCTTGCCGAGTATATTCGGGATTTAGGATATAATCCTGAGCAGGTCCAGGATTTTTACCCGACACCCTCAACACTGTCAACCGTTATGTACTATACAGGGCTTGATCCAAGAACATTGGACAAAGTCTATGTCCCCACTGATCCGCATGAGAAGGCCATGCAGCGTGCACTTATTCAGTACCGGAATCCTAAAAACTATTATCTTGTCAGAGAGGCTCTGCTGAGAGCGCACCGCGAAGATTTGATCGGCTCCGGGCCAAAATGCCTGATACGGGCAATACCGCCCCGTCAGAGCAAAACCACTCCCCCGCCCCGCAAAAATGCTGTCCGGAAAACCACAAAAAACACCCGACCTATGTCCAGGAAAACAAACCGCACAAAACATTAAAATCAGACGGATGCACGATGTGCAGCCGCCTGTTCTGTTTTACTGCGCTGTGCATAGAATGTTCTATACATCTGTATTTGAGGTGGTACTATGGAACATACAACTAACAGCATTACCATAAGAGGGCAACTATTGGAGCTGCCGGCTTTTTCTCATGAAAATCACGGGCGGAGATTCTATCGATTCATTCTGCAAGTCCCAAGGCTTTCCGGCGCAGTTGATCTGCTGCCTGTCATCGCAGAGGAACAAACCGTAAATGAGATTGATCCTACTGCCGGAGAAATGCTCACTGTAATCGGGCAGATCCGCTCCCACAATCAACGGGACAACGGCACCCGCCACCTGATGATTTTTGTCTTTGCCACCGGCATTATAGCCGAAGACGGCGAACCGGTCAACGACGTCATTTTAGAAGGGCCTTTATGTAAAGAGCCCGTTTTCCGAAGAACGCCGCTCGGCAGACAGATTTGTGATGTTATGCTTGCTGTTCCCCGTGCTTTTCGACGGGCAGACTATCTGCCATGTATTCTTTGGGGGCGGATCGCGCAAGAGGTCTCCTTCTGTCATACAAGAGATCGCATCCGGATTATTGGCAGGCTGCAAAGCAGAACTTACACAAAGCTTACCGAGGAAGGCCCGATCGAACGAACTGCATATGAAATATCCGCATTAAGTGCAGATATCCTGCAGGATGAAGTTTAGCATAATACATAATAAGCATCCCACAGCGGTCGGCAGGATAAATGCCGCCGCTGTTTTTTTTAATGAACCGGTCTCACGGTAAATCGTCATAAGTGTCGCTGCACAGGGCCAGTGAAACAAAGTAAATAGCATCATGCAGACCGCCATCTGTATATTCATGCCGCTCTGCAGCAGAAGCTGCTGTCCTATTTGATTTGTTTGCTGTATGCTCCCTGTTTGTGTCAGTCCCATTAAAATCACCGGTATAAGCAGTTCATT
The DNA here is from genome assembly GCA_045580205.1 of Faecousia sp. Lineage (GTDB taxonomy): Bacteria > Bacillota > Clostridia > Oscillospirales > Oscillospiraceae > Faecousia. Next base: position 4,143 of record JAZNNK010000057.1, on the reverse strand, counting down.
TGCCGGAAACGAAAGAATGAATCCAAACAAAACAAGCCCATTCATTCCCAAAAGCCTTCCAAACGGTTCCAAAAAGTGCACAATACAATCGAGTATCTGTGTATTAGAAATGATCCAAAGCAACATCCCTGCTGGTGCAGCAACCAACAGCGCACGGCTTGCAACAAACACTGTTCTGTCAAACAAAGAACGAATCAATACTTTTCCAAGCCGGGGGCGGCGGAACGGCGGCATTTCCATCAGAAAAGTGCTCGGCTTTGACCGCAGGACAGTCCTGCCCAGCACGCCTGAAGTAACCATCGCGCCCACCACCCCCAAGACCACGCAGGCCGCAACCACGAACACCGCGCCAGCATCTGAAAAAAACAGGCTCCCTAACAAGAGTAGTGTCGGGAACCGACCGTTGCATGGCACCATTGCATTCGTGAGAATCGCAGCCAAACGTTCTCTGGGGGAATCTATAATGCGACATCCCATCACACCTACGGCATTACAGCCTAATCCCATACACAGTGTCAGCGCCTGCTTGCCGCATCCTCCACATCGTTCCATTGCAGGATCTAACAAGAACGCCATTCTTGGCAGATATCCAATATCCTCTAAAAGCGTAAAGAGTGTAAAAAAGATTGCCATTGGCGGCAGCATAACCGATATGATCCGCGCAGATGTTGCATATACACCGTCAAGGATGACGCCTCTTACCCACCAGGGCGCAGACGCAAACAAGGCACTTAGCAGCGCATAACCTTTGTTAAAAACAGCTTCTAAAAGCGCAGACGGAAAATTTGCACCCCAAACGGTCAACCATATCATACCGAGCAATAGAATAAACATCAGCGGAACACCAAATCGGCGACTGACCAAAAGTTTATCAATCCGACGGACAAAGGCATCATTTTTATTCTCTATTACGGTAACGCAGGCATCCGTAATTTCTTCTGCAGCAAAAACCGTGTCGCCCCATGTCATCTTATGCGCAGGCGCGTCGGCGTGTGCGGTTTTGCATATCTGTTGTAATAATTCTTCCAATCCTTCCCCATTACCTGCAGCCGTCAGCACTACGGGCGCACCAAGCATTGCCGAAAGCTTCTTTCCATCAATCATGATTCCTTTTTTATTGGCTTCATCCATAAGATTAATACAAACGACTGCTTTCTTTATTTGCATTAACATCTGTAACGTCAGGATCAGACTTCGCTGCAGGCAGCTTCCATCACAGACGATGACGGTACAATCAATGGTTGCCTCCCTGATTGCTTCACCTGCAATCCGCTCATCCTCGGAGTCCCCATCGAGAGAATATGTACCCGGCAGATCCACAAATGTATATTCAGTATGATCTCTGACTGTTGTTCCGCAAGCAATACCCACCGTCTTTCCCGGCCAGTTTCCGGTGTGCTGATGAAGTCCGGTCAGCGCATTAAACAAGGTACTTTTGCCGACATTGGGATTGCCGGCGAGAGCAACCGTCAGCTTTTGTTCAATCCTTTGCGCCACTTAACACACCACCTGTATATTCTGCAGATCGCGCGTACGCAGTGCAATCACTATTCCCTTAAATTGAAGTGCCGTAACCGTACCCGACGGACTGCGATAACGGCAACACACCTCCGTCCCTGAAACCAAGCCAAACTTCTGCATCCTCCTTTTAAGGACATCACCGGTATTGATCTGCAAAACAACAGCCCGCTTTCCCGGCTTTATACAACTCAACTTCGTCTGCATTGACCTTACCTCCATATAATTCTACGATATCCTATTCCACATTTTGTTTTTTGTGTAAAATCACTTTCCATTTGTACGTAATTATGCTAAAATAATAAAAACAAAACAGGAGAAAACCATGAAAGATAAAGCGCTTCGCGTAATTGCTGTATTAAAGGAAAAATATCCCGATGCTATCTGTGCACTTCACTATCAAACAGATTATCAATTAATGATCGCCGTACGTCTGTCCGCACAATGCACAGATCATCGTGTGAATTTGGTAACGCCAGCCCTTTTTGAAGCATTCCCCACCTTAGAAGAAATGGCAAGCGCACCCGTTGCGGTTGTGGAAAAACATATCCACTCCTGTGGCTTTTACCGACAAAAGGCAAAGGATATCGTTTCAGCCTGTCAGATACTGATTCGTGATCATCAGGGAAAAGTACCGGACACGATGGAAAATCTGCTGAAACTGCCCGGTGTTGGCCGAAAAACGGCAAATTTACTGCTTGGTGATCTATATAATATTCCGGGAAGTGTTGTTTGTGATACGCACTGCATCCGGATATGCCGCAGACTCGGCCTTTCTCAGGGAACAGACCCTGAAAAAGTAGAACATCAGCTCCGTGCCGTTCTTCCTCCAGCTGAAAGTTCTGATTTTTGCCATCGCATTGTTCTGTTTGGCAGAGAGATTTGTACAGCGCGTAATCCTAAATGCGCCGACTGTCCATTATATAACCTCTGTACAGAACATAACGGCATGTAATATCACCCCCCCTGTCCGCGTATGATGTGGACAAGGGGGGATTTTTTTGCACAAAAAACTACCCATATTCTATGGCGCTCTGATGCTGACTTCTGTCAACCTGCTTCTACGGGTTGTGTCTACAAGCTTTCAGGTGTACATCTCCGGCAGGATTGGTGCGTCCGGAGTAGGCCTTTTACAGCTTGTTCTTTCTGTTGGAATGTTATCTATGACTGCTGCAACGGCGGGAATCCGCACAACGGCCATGTATCTTACCGCTGAAGAGCTTGGACACAAACGACCGGGTGGCGTCTATTGGGTCCTATCGGGCTGCTTCTTATACAGTATTCTCTGCAGCGCTCTTATTGCCCTTTGCCTCTTTTTATTTGCGCCAACTATAGCGCAGAATTGGATCGGAAATGCCCAGACTGTCGGTGCAATTCGTTTATTTGCCTGCTTTCTGCCGGTCAGTTGCCTGTGCGGTGTTATGACCGGTTATTTTACTGCCGCCAACCGTATTGGGACTTTAGCAGCAGTAGAGGTCGCTGAACAGCTTCTATCGATGACCGTAACCATCATTGCGCTTACCTTTTATGCCGGAGACAATCCGGAAAAAGCATGCGAATCAATTGTTTTGGGAAGCGGCATCAGTGCCTGCATGACACTGCTTTGTCTGATCGTACTGCGTCTTCGGGAAGCGGCAGAGCCTTCCAAAAAAATCCCCGTACGACACAGACTGCTGCAAATGGCCGTACCGCTTGCAATTGCAGACGATTTTAAGTCCGGTATATCTACCACCGAAAACCTTATGGTGCCAAAACGACTCGCTCTGTATTCTGCTTCCAAAGATCCCCTGGCGTCCTTCGGCACTGTTTGCGGCATGGTATTTCCTATTCTTATGTTCCCTGCCGCTATCCTGTTCGGTCTAAATGAACTACTCATTCCTGAGCTTGCAAGATGTGCCGCCGCCAAAAGTCATACAAGGATCCGATATCTCGTAAAACGAAGTCTGCGCATCTCTTTGTTGTACGGATGCTTATTCTGCGGTATGATGTTTTTACTGTCAGACGACCTTTGTATGGCCCTGTACGGCAACGCAGAAGCCGGCGCATACTTAAAGTGGTATGCGCTTTTGATTCCCATACTTTACTGTGATACAATCACTGACGCGATGACAAAAGGCCTTGGACAGCAAAAGGCCTGTGTTCGGTATAATATCCTCACCTCCGCTTTAGATGTGCTTTTTCTATATTTCCTTTTGCCAAAATACGGTATGGACGGATACTTTTTCAGCTTTTTCATAACGCATGCGCTTAACTTTGCTTTAAGCCTGAGAAGGCTCATAAAGATCTCCCGGACTATTCTGAGTATAAAGACCGTCATCATAACACTTGCCGCAACGACGCTTGCCATATTCATTTGTATGCATGTTGCTCATTCTCTTTATCGGGCAATCTCGTTTGCTCTGATCTTAGGCTGTCTCTTAATTTTACTGCAGGCGCTTAAAAAAGAAGATTATAAATGGCTGAAAGGCCTTATTAAAAAAACAGATCCGTCCTGAAGCAGGTGCTCTTCCGGACAGATCTGTACACTTATAAATTCTTTAATACTTCTATAATAAAATTCCATGTGCGTTCAGTAGACGCAATGCTTAATTTTTCACGGCTCGTGTGAATATCCTGCATATCCGG
>JAZNNK010000056.1:0-13543 GCA_045580205.1 Faecousia sp. | reverse complement strand
TAGGAGGAAGCAAAAATGTCTGGATTTCACACAGCATCTCTTGCAGATCAGGTTTTTGAAAAACTTCAAAACGATATTATCCAAGGCGTATATCCTGTTGGCAGCATTATCACAGAGCTTCGTTTAGCAGAACAGCTTGGAGTCAGCAGAACACCTATTCGGGAAGCGCTGAGACGCCTCGAACAGGAGCATTTGATCGAGGATTCTGCAAAGGGATCTGTTGTACTTGGTATAACAGAAGAAAATCTGATGGATATTATGGATATACGGATTCAGATTGAGCCGATGGCATCGTACTATGCCGCGAAGAACAGAACAGAAGACGACATCAAGGAGCTTAGCCATATTATAGATCTGCAAGCGTTCTATTGCGCCAAGCATGATTCGGAATTTCTTTCCCATGAAGATGATGATTTTCATGATGCAATCTGTCGTATCTCCGGCCACAGAGTGATTCGTGATACACTCTTACCTCTTCACAAAAAAACACGAAAGTATAGAAAAATTTCGGTTGATGATTTTGCCCGTCAAGAAATGTCCATGAAAGAGCATCGGCAAATTTTTGATGCAATTGTAAGCGGCGATGCAGATCTTGCTTCAAGCCTGACAGCAAATCACATTCTTCAAGCAAAAAACAACATGATCAAGAGGTTAAAGAAAAATGGGTAAAACGATTGCACAAAAAATTATTGCTGCGCATTTGGTTTCCGGAGAAATGATACCCGGAAACGAGGTTGCAATCCGCATCGATCAAACGTTAACACAGGATGCAACCGGAACAATGGCGTATCTTGAATTTGAAACAATGGGTATTCCTCGCGTGCGCACAGAGCTCAGTGTTGCGTATGTAGATCACAATATGCTTCAATCTGGATTTGAAAATGCAGATGATCACAGATATTTGCAGTCAGTTGCCGCAAAACACGGTGTTTATTTTTCAAAGCCCGGAAACGGAATTTGCCATCAAGTGCATTTGGAGCGTTTTGGTAAACCCGGAAAGACTTTAATCGGCTCTGATAGCCATACACCTACCGGTGGAGGAATCGGTATGCTTGCGTTTGGTGCAGGCGGTCTTGATGTCGCTGTCGCTATGGGTGGCGGTGCATATTATATCACCATGCCGAAAATGTTTAAGGTGGAGCTGACCGGCAAGCTCAGACCCTTTGTTACAGCGAAGGATATTAGCCTTGAACTGCTCCGAATTCTGTCTGTAAAGGGCGGTGTAGGCGCAATTATTGAATGGGGTGGTCCTGCGATCAAAACATTATCTGTTCCGGAACGTGCTACTATTACCAACATGGGTACTGAGCTTGGTGCAACGACATCTATTTTTCCGTCAGACGAGGTTACGTATGCGTTCTTAAATGCGCAGGGCAGAGGAGATGATTATACGTCCCTGCAGAGCGATCCGGATGCACAGTACGACAGGGTGATCTCTATAAATCTTTCTGATCTTAAGCCTATGATTGCGTGCCCGCACAGTCCGGACAATGTTGTTGCCGTTGATTCGCTCAAGGGAACGAAGGTTGATCAGGTCTGTATCGGATCTTGTACAAACTCCTCGCTGCACGATATGCTTAAGGTAGCTGCGCTTTTAAAGGGCAGAACGATTAGCCCTAACGTCAGCTTGTCTATTTCTCCGGGTTCAAAGCAGGTACTTCGCATGCTGTCAGAATGTGGCGCGCTGACAGATATTCTGTCGAGCGGAGCGCGGCTTTTAGAGTGTGGTTGCGGTCCCTGTATTGGAATGGGATTTTCTCCGAATTCCGGCGGCGTAAGTCTTCGTACGTTCAATAGAAATTTCCTCGGACGCAGCGGCACAAAGGATGCGCAGGTATATTTGGTCTCTCCTGAAACAGCTGTTGCGGCAGCGCTTACAGGAGAAATAACAGACCCAATGCAGCTTGGAGTGATGCCGGAAATTGTGTTGCCTGAGTCATTTACCATTGATGACACTGCTATCCTGGCACCGTTGGAGGCTGAAGATGCGATCTCGGCAGAAGTGTTGCGCGGTCCTAATATTAAGGAATTTCCCAAAAGCAAGCCGTTTTCTGATAAACTTTCGGCCAAGCTGATTCTGAAGGTCGGCGATAACATTACGACTGATCATATTATGCCCGCAGGTGCGAAAATACTTCCGTATCGCTCTAATATTCCATTTTTGTCGCAATTCTGCTTCCAGGTATGTGATCCTGCATTTGCTGAGAGAGCAAAGGTATCAGAGAGTGGAATTATCGTTGGAGGAAGTAACTACGGACAAGGATCCTCCCGTGAACATGCCGCGCTTGTTCCGATGTATTTAGGAATTCGTTACGTAATTGCAAAGAGTTTTGCCAGAATACATATTGCAAATCTTATTAATGCCGGCATTTTGCCACTGACATTTGAAAATCCGGATGATTATGATCAGTTAAATCAGGAAGATATGCTCGTTCTTGATAATATTGCCGAAGGCATGAGACTCGGAAAGCTTAATGTAATTTGTAAATCCACAGGAAAGTGCATACCTGTCTGCTGTGATTTAAGTGATCGACAGAGAGCTATATTACTTGCAGGTGGATTACTCAACTACACAAAGGAGAATGGATAATGCATGCTTTAGATGCAGCTTGTAACAGTTTTCGTGCATTACTGCAGGAACAGTTGGATCGAATCAGCAATATTGACACCCAGAAGACTAATTTTTTAAAAAAAGAAACGGTTGTGATCGGTCTGATTGACGGAGATGGTATCGGTCCGATTATTATGCAGCAGGCCTCTCGTGTGCTATATAAGCTTTTGGATGAGGAGATTAAGTTCGGAAGGGTGCAGATCAAGCAAATTGAAGGGCTTACTATTGAGAATAGACTGGCCGTTGGAAAGGCAATACCGGATGATGTTCTTGCACAAACGAAAGAATGTGATGTACTTCTGAAAGGCCCGACTACAACACCTATGGGTGGCAAGATGGAAAGCGCGAATGTTGCGCTGCGACGTGAGTTGGACCTTTATGCAAATGTACGTCCTGTATCGATTCCGGAAGAGGGTATTGATTGGATATTCTACCGCGAAAATACAGAGGGTGAGTATGTCCTTGGAAGCAAGGGCGTTGAGCTTCCGGGGCTTGCGGTTGATTTCAAAGTTACCACCGATCTTGGTACGGAACGGATTGCCCGCGCAGCCTTTGAGTACGCTAAGAATAACGGAAAAAAACGTGTTTCTATTGTAACAAAGGCAAATATTATGAAAAAGACAGACGGGAAATTTACCGCTATCTGCCACAAGGTCGCAAACGATTATCCTGATATTGAAGCAGACGACTGGTACATTGATATCATGACAGCAAATCTTGTCAATAAGAATATTCGCAATCGCTTTGAGGTTGTTGTCTTGCCGAATCTTTATGGTGATATCATTACAGATGAAGCTGCTCAGCTTCAGGGTGGAGTCGGCACTGCCGGCAGCGCTAATATAGGTGATCGCTACGCTATGTTTGAAGCCATACATGGCTCTGCGCCGCGCATGATTGAGGAAGGCTTGGGGGATTATGCAAATCCGGTAAGTATTCTCAGAGCTGAGGTCATGCTCTTGCGGCATATATGCAGGACCAATGAAGCCTGCAGGTTGGAAAACGCGATAGAAATGTGCAAGTGTGTTGTTACCGGAGATAAAAACGGTAGTACCTGTAAAGATTTTGCAGATGAATTGATCAAATACCTCTAAAGAAATTCAGCCCGACTTCTTATACGGAAGTCGGGCTGAGAATATATTATTTATTTTGATAATAGATATGTTGATCATTTATCAGCGGATACCATATAAGCTCTCTGCTGTCCAAATCTTCATGAAAAAGTTTAACTGCGCATATATGATGATTTTCATAGGTTGTATAATAATATATACATTGATTTGTGTTGCAACAGGATGAATATATTGTTTTTTCATATGAATTACCAATTTTTACGCAGCCGCGTTGTTGCGTAACCGACTTTAAAATATGAAAAAACTGACTGATACTATCACTTTCGGATTCTCCGCAAACAGAATTAAGCTTTGTAAATGTTGCTTTAATAAATCTTGATGATGAAGACAAGTCTCCCGGAAGTCCCATAGCACCCATCCCGCGACTGTATGCTTTTAGATTTATTTTGTTACTGAAGCGATTAACTGCTTCGTTGGTTGATAAATTTATATAATTGGACAGGTTTAGCAGGTGATAATCAAATGGAGGGTTATTTGTAAGGACACCAACCGGATTTTCAAAAATATTTAATCCGCTTGCTAATGATTCAATAACAATTGATTCATTCCTGTCTGCGATGATCCAGTGAAGTGGAGTAGGAGGTAATTCCCGGCTGAATACATCTTTTGTGATATTCAGCGATGAAAGCGCCTCTCTTGCTTGCGAAACAGTTTTATATTGGGAAAGAAGCCAGGGGATTAGCTCAAAGGAAGAAATGTTGGTTTTTTCTTCTGATCGATCATAATAAACGGAATTTCCCGGGAAATTTAAAGCAGCCATACTCAATCCTGCTTCATTTGTTGCATCATAATATAAGGGATATTCATCCTTAATAGTAGCCATGCCGATAATTGATAAATGGGAATTGATAGTTGAACCCATCCGGAAGACCAGCGGAAAGTTCCTTGGTGTTATTACGATTTTTTCATCATATGAGAATTCAAGATCAAGATTACGTCCGAAATAATGGTCTTTAGTTTGAAAAGATATTGCAGTACACATATTTGATCACCTGATCATAGTATTTCTAATCTTTAGTAAAATATTTCTTTTCTTTTTTCCATACGGTGATATAATTTATATATGGAGGTGTATATATGCTTACTTATGAACAGGTAAAGGACAGTCAGTCAATTAAAACATATATAATTCGTGCGGATGAATCTCTCATATCCTTAGGATATACAGAGCATAGTTTTGCGCACGTTCTGCATGTTGCTGAAACAGCAGGATATATTTTGGAAGTTATGGGTCATGATGCGCGCACGGTCGAACTTGCTAAAATCGCCGGATATCTGCATGATATAGGGAATTTGGTAAACAGAAACGATCATTCTCAGTCCGGAGCGGTTATGGCATGGAGCATTCTTAATGATATGCAGTGTGATCCGGCAGAAATCGCTACGATTGTTACTGCAATCGGCAACCATGATGAACGCACCGGTGTGCCGGTAAATGCAGTGGCTGCAGCGCTTATCCTTGCAGATAAGTCTGATGTACGACGCAGCCGGGTCAGAAATCCTGATGTTACAACATTTGATATTCATGACAGAGTAAATTACTCCGTAAAAAAAGCTGTGTTGAAGATTAATGAGGAAAGGACGATTGTAAAACTAAAGCTTTCGATTGATACACAATACGGTTCTGTAATGGATTATTTTGAGATTTTTATGGATCGTATGATTCTCTGCCGAAAAGCAGCAGAAAAATTAGGACTTCAGTTTAAACTCATCATCAACGAACAACAGCTCATATAAAAATAACACCGGAAGCAGATTTGCTTCCGGTGTTATTTGGTCGAGATGACAGGGTTCGAACCTGCGGCCTCTGCGTCCCGAACGCAGCGCTCTACCAAACTGAGCCACATCTCGAAGGACTTTGATATTATAATGAAATATCTATTTGTTGTCAAGTGCCATATAAATTTTTCAGGTAGATTCATTAATAAATTATCATCACGTAGGATACAGCAGGGGGGATTCTATGAGCTACTGTATTCATTATGGAGATCAAATGACAATTGAAAAGAGATGTTCTCAAAGAATAAGAAGAAAAAAGAAGTTTATTATCATAATTGTATGTGCTTTAGCCATTTTAAGCGGCATTTGTTTTCGCGATGTGATTTATGACCGGTTTTGTGATGTTGTTTTTCCCGGAGATTCATTTGTTACACATCAGGCTCTGATCGATATGACAAAAAATATTTGCGACGGTCAGAGTTTAAAAAAGGCAGTTACTGCATTTTGTATGGAGATTATTCAAAGTGCAGAAAGTTAAAATTATTATTAAACCTGATCTTTATCTTTTGATTTCGCTTCTTTGTTTGCTTATACCGATAAAATGGATTGTTTGCTGGCTTGTATCTGTGGTAATCCATGAATTGTTTCATTATCTTGCGATCAGTTTTTGCAAGCTCCGCATAAATTGCATAAATGTTAATTTAGGAGGCGTCTTGATGTGTACAGAGCCGATGACAGTTCGTCAGGAATTTATCTGTTCATTGGCAGGGCCTATTGGGAGTCTGTGTCTTTTATTGTTGGTTAGATGTTTACCGTGCTTGTCGATATGCGGGTTCATACAGTTTATATTTAACATGATGCCAATCCTTCCACTTGACGGGGGAAGGGTAATTCGATGTCTCATGGATCAATTTTTACCTTCAAAAGCAGCTTACAAATTTTTCCTGCTTTTCCAGCGTGGATTTGTTTTCTTTTTGGTGATCATTTGCTTAATTGTTTCTGTGCGATATCACCTTGGGTTGCTTCCTGCAGGTATTCCGCTTATTATATTATTTAAAAATCTGCATGCAAAATTATCTTGCAAACAAAAGGATATAACTGTACAATAAACATAGTGACAAAATACGAGGTATGTAGTGATGACACAGTTGATTGAGAGAATTCTTCCTGCCGTACAGAAACCTGCCCGATACACCGGCGGAGAGTATAATGAAGTACTTAAAAATCCGTCCGATGTTCGTGTGCGGGTGGCTTTTTGTTTTCCGGACACATATGAGATCGGCATGTCCAATCTTGGCATGCGTATTTTGTATGGCGTCATGAATGAAATGGATGATGTCTGGTGTGAGCGCGTATTCACGCCCTGGGCAGATATGGAGGAAAAAATGCGGCAGAATGCGTTGCCGCTATGGTCTCTTGAGAGCAAAACTCCGGTGAAAGATTTTGATATGATTGCTTTTTCCATCGGTTATGAAATGTGTTATACAAATATATTAAACATGTTAGATCTATCTGGAGTACCAATTCATTCCCGCGATCGAAAAGAGCTGAAAAACATTGTCTTTGCCGGTGGCGTTTGCGCATACAACCCGGAGCCTTTGGCTGATTTTATAGACTTTTTTGTAGAAGGGGAAGGCGAGGATGTTATAAAGGAAATCCTGTGCTTATACGACCTTGCAAAGGTACAGGATTGGTCAAAGGATATATTCCTGAAAGAAGTCTCACGGATTTCCGGTGTTTATGTTCCGTCGTTTTATGATCACATTTATAATGATGACGGTATTTTAGTGGACATTGTCCCTGTAAAGGATGCGCCCCAAAAAGTTACAAAGCGAATCGTCGAGGACCTGGATAGCGCATATTTTCCGACCAAGATGATTGTACCATCTACCGAAATTGTACATGACAGAGCAAATCTTGAGGTTTTTCGTGGTTGTATTCGTGGCTGCCGTTTCTGCCAGGCCGGATTTTCCTGCAGACCTGTTCGCAAGAAAAGTCCTGAAGTCCTACTTAGGCAGGCCATTGAAACACTGTCTGATTCAGGTCATAATGAGATTACTCTCTCAAGTCTTTCCACATCTGACTATCGGGATTTAAAACAGTTGACAGATGAACTAATACCGTATTGCACGACCAATAAGATCAATTTGTCCGTTCCGTCGCTTCGTGCTGATAATTTTTCTACGGAGCTGATGCAAAAATTACAGACGCTTAGAAAAAGCGGTCTTACATTTGCACCCGAAGCAGGAACGCAAAGACTTCGAGATGTTATTAATAAAAATTTAACGGAAGATGAGATCCTGACATCCTGTAAGAATGCGTTTTCTGGCGGATGGAGCAACGTAAAGTTGTATTTTATGCTTGGTCTTCCAACGGAGACAGATGAGGATGTTCTCGGAATAGCAGATCTTGTATATAAGATCATACGATGTTGGAATGAAAACGCATCCAACAAAAAGAGAGGTCTGCGTATACATGTTGCAACCGCGTATTTTGTGCCAAAACCACACACACCTTTTCAGTGGGAGAAGCAGATCACCCCTGACGAATATATGCGACGCGCCAAGCTGTTAAAAGATCATTTTTATTCCAAATCCATTGAATATAATTATCATTCGCCGGATTTGAGCCGGTTAGAGGCCGTTTTTGCGCGAGGCGACAGAAGAGTGGGCGCTGTTATCGAAGAGGCTGTAAAACACGGCGCACGCCTTGACGGATGGGATGAATACTTTTCTTATCAGACATGGCTCGATGCTTTTCGTGCTTGCGGTGTTGACCCTGATTTTTATACCATAAGAGGTTATGACGAATCAGAACGCCTGCCCTGGGATATTATTGATGTAGGTGTATCAAAAAGATTTTTGCTGCAGGAACGGCATCGCTCGTACTGTGGACAGATTACGCAGGATTGCCGACATGGATGCAGCGGTTGCGGTGCAAACAAACTATTAAGCGAGGTAACATGTGATGCTTAGGTTACTGTTTACAAAAACCGAAAATGCAGTCTGGATATCACATCTTGATCTGATGCGTTTGTTTCAAAGAGCATTTAAGCGGGCAGGATTACATTTGAAGCATACGCAGGGTTTTAATCCGCGCCCTGCTGTTTCGATTGCACTTCCATTATCTGTTGGAACGGCAAGTGAATGTGAGCTGCTTGATTTTCAGCTTGAAGATGATTGTTATACTACACAAAATATTAAAAGTTGTCTGAACAACAACCTTGTAGATGGCATTCAGGTGCTTGAAGCTTATGAAAATGGCCGTAAAATAAAGGATTTATCCTTGTTGAAATGTTCGATTCTTCTTGGGTATGATACATTTGTAACAGATGATGCTGCAGAGCTTATTAAAACACTGTTTTCCCGCGATTCGCTGATAGTAACGAAAAAAAGCAAAAACGGAGACATTCAGCAGGATATTATCCCTATGATCAAAAAGATAGATATTCAAAGAATTAATGATCATAAATTAAAGCTCGTTGCACTGATTTGCTGTCAGAACCCAACGCTTAATCCACATCAGATCATAACTGCGATCGAGAATGAGCTTCCTGCATTGAAGCCTTCTTTTTCAAAGTGCAGACGACTTGAAATTTTTGATTCAAATGAAAACGTTTTTCGATGAGGTATGAATATGAAAACACAAATCAATGAAAACTTGGAAGATTGCCCGGTTTGTCGCGGCAGCGGCTATATCGTGCACGAAGGAGGTTGGAATGTTCAGGTCGAATGTACCGACTGCAGCGCACACACCGTTTATGTGGAATACACAAATGAGAACGAAGAAGCAGAGGCTGTTGCAAAGGTAGTTCGGCTGTGGAACATGGGCAAGATTATTAAATCTGATGCCGGTGAATAAATTTTCAAAAATAACACTTGCAATTTTCGGCAGGGTATGCTAATATAGCCAAGCAGTTGAGAATTGCAGGAAGTTCCGGGTGTGGCGAAGTTTGGTATCGCGCTTGAATGGGGTTCAAGAGGCCTCGAGTTCGAATCTCGACACTCGGACCATAAACAGAAGGCAACATCAGTTGCCTTCTGTTTTTTATTTTACATCAGATTTATAAAATGTAACGTTTTGTAAAAATAATGCTTGATTTATTAAATGCGCTATGCTATAATACTGCAGTCTGAAAAAAGGTGAGTCCTCTGCAGCACCGGAAACCATATCACCGGAACACAATGTTGCATGAACGCCTAATATCAAGGAGGACATCGATATGGATTTAGTAAAGGCTCTGTCCAGCCAGTACATGAAGCCGGAGCTGCCCGAAATGCGGGTCGGTGATACAGTTCGTGTACACGTACGGATCAAGGAAGGTTCCCGTGAGCGTATCCAGGTTTTTGAGGGTACGATCATCGCTCGCAAACATGGAGGAATCGGTGAGACCATCACTGTTCGCCGCGTCAGCTATGGTGTTGGCTGTGAGAAGGTATTTCCTGTTCATTCTCCCCGTGTGGCAAATGTTGAAACTGTGCGTAAGGGCAAGGTTCGTCGCGCAAAGTTGTATTACCTGCGCGATCGCTTTGGCAAGGCTGCCAAGATCAAGGAAAAGGTTTAATCTAAAAAGAATAAAAAAAGAGGGGAGACCCTCTTTTTTTATTGCAAAAAATCGTATATAATGATATTTGTGGAATTATAAAGCATACAAATTTGGAGTGATTATATTGGACATCCAAAATCATGAGACGTCTGAGTTTCATGCAGAAGGTAACAAAGAAAAAACACCTTTTCAGGAAAGTATCTTATCGTATTTACACGATCTGGTATGCCTGCTTGTAGGTATACTAATTGTATTTTCGTTGCTGTTTCGCGTTGTTTTCGTATCCGGACCATCTATGAATAATACTCTTTATGACGGAGATTGGCTGTTTCTCATTGGAAACATTCTTTATACTGATCCTCAAAACGGTGATATTATCGTTGCGAGCAAGAATTCCTTTAGGGATGGCGAGCCTATTATTAAACGTGTGATCGCGACAGAAGGACAGACAGTTGATATTGATTTTAATACAGGTGATGTTTTTGTCGATGGTGAACTCCTTAATGAGAAGTATATTTCATCGCCTACAACTACAATGGAGGGGATATACTTTCCGATCACTGTTGACGAAGGATATGTGTTTGTTATGGGCGATAACAGAGAAAATTCCAAAGACAGTCGCAGCGTCGATATCGGTCTGATCGACCGTCGTGAAATATTAGGAAAAGCGGTATTTTTATTGTTTCCGGGCGACAATAAAGGAATGGTCAACAGAGATTATCACAGAATTGGAGTTATTTCATAATGAATTCTGATAAGATGAATATTCAGTGGTATCCGGGACACATGACAAAAACCAGGCGACAGATCGAAGCTGATCTGAAGCAAGTTGATGCTGTTTGTGAAATTTTGGATGCCAGGATCCCTGTCTCCAGTCGAAACCCTGATATTGATTCTATCTGCGGAACCAAACCGCGAATCGTTGTTTTAAACAGAATGGATCTTGCTGATATGGATATGACAAAAAAATGGTTGTCTTATTTTCAGTCAAAATCTATTGCTGCGATTGCGGTTGACAGTAAAAACAGAAAAGGAATTTCTGAATTTCAATCTGCTGTAAAACAGGTTTTAAAAGAAAAAATTGCGCGCGATTTAATGAAGGGCATGAATCGTCCTATCCGACTCATGATTGTCGGAATTCCGAATGTCGGCAAATCAACCTTTATCAATCAGATATCCGGCCGTAAAGGTGCTAAGGCAGAGAATCGTCCTGGCGTAACAAGAGGAAAACAGTGGGTAACAGTCGAAAACGGTTTATTGCTACTGGATACGCCGGGAATCTTGTGGCCAAAATTTGAAGATCCACGTGTTGGAATGATGCTTGCCTATACCGGTGCTGTTAAAGAGGATGTTCTTGATGTTGAAGAATTGGCTTGTGCATTGATGAAATTGCTCGCAAAGAATTACCCGCAAGCGCTTATGCAGCGTTATGGTATTGAAATACATGATGCTGTGAACGGATATAATTTATTGGAAGAGGCTGCCCGCAAGCGCGGATATTTACTTAGCAGAGGGCAGCTCCATACAGAGCGGATGGCAAAGGTGTTACTGGACGAATTTCGATCCTGCAAGCTTGGACGCTTTACACTGGAGACTCCGGAGGACCTGTAATGATTGACATGTACGATATTGAAAAGATGTACTATGCTCGCGATATCAAGCTTATATGCGGCATAGATGAGGCAGGTCGTGGTCCTTTGGCAGGTCCTGTCTGCGCTGCTGCGATTATCCTTCCACCGAATGTGGATATCCCTGGTTTAAATGATAGCAAGAAACTATCCGATAAAAAACGCAGGGAACTTTTTCCCGTTATAAAAGAAAAGGCGATTGCTTTTGCAGTTGCCTTTGCAGATGAACGTGAGATTGATCAGATTAACATTCTTCAAGCAACGTTTCTTGCGATGGAAAGAGCAATAGCGAAGCTTTCTGTTCGGCCTGAATTGTTGCTGATCGATGGTAATCAGAAAAAGGATTTTGGAATTACCGCAGAAACAGTTATTCATGGCGACAGCTTAAGTGCCAGCATCGCGGCAGCTTCAATTCTTGCCAAGGTTTCGCGTGATGATTACATGGATGAATTAGATCATACATATCCGGAATACGGATTCCGGGTTCATAAAGGTTATGGCACAAAAGCGCATTATGCAGCAATTGATCAATTCGGCACATCTCCCGTTCACAGGATGAGCTTTTTAAGGAAATATTATGGGCAAAAATAATATTAGCGGGGCATGGGGAGAATCAATCGCTGCGGAATACCTTCTAAGGAAAAAATATAAGATCACAGCAACGAATTATCGCTGTAAATTTGGAGAGATCGACCTGATCGCAGAAAACCGAAAATATCTTGTTTTCGTCGAGGTTAAGCTCAGAAAATCCGATTTTTTTGCAAACGCTGCAGATTTTGTTGATGTTTTTAAGCAAAATAGATTACGCACAACAGCGCAAATGTATTTATCGCTTCATCCCACAAATCTGCAACCAAGATTTGATGTAATTGAGATCTATGCCCCGGAGGGAATTAAGACATCAAATCCAAGGATTATCCATATGGAGTGTGCGTTTGAATGAATTTTCCTGTTTTTGATTTACATTGTGATACATTACTTGCCCTTTTGGGTGAAGGCTTCAAGGAATGCGGCTCATTAAAACAAAACCGGCATCATATCGATTTGATACGCACCAAGGATTTTCCTGCGTACGCACAATGTTTTGCCTGTTTCACCACCACATCGGCGGATTATCCCGCCGCACTACCTCCGGTCGATATTTTCGAGAGAGAATTAGCTACATTTCATCGAGAAGTAGAAAAGAATTCCGGCATGATCCGACAAGCATATTCTGTTGAAGATATAAAAAAGAATGAATCAAAAGGATTTGCAAGCGGTATATTGACGATTGAAGGACCTGCGGGGTTTGGATATGATCCGCAGCTTTTGGAAGATTTGTATCGAATTGGTTTTCGAATAACAACGCTTGGTTGGAACGAAAATAACCCTCTTACAGGCTCACACATATCCGGTGGCGGTCTTTCTCAGCTCGGCAGGGAATATGTCAAAGAAGCGCAAAGATTGGGTATGATCGTCGATGTCAGCCATATAAGCGATGAAGGATTTTGGGATATTATTTCTATAACAGAAGCTCCCATCATTGCCTCGCATTCAAATAGCCGCACAGTCTGTAATGTCAGCAGAAATCTCACAGACGATATGTTCGTTGCTATATGCAAAACCGGCGGGGTGGCAGGCATTAATCTATATGCAGATTTTCTAGGCGAATCACCGGATCTTGATACTGTTTGCGATCATATATTTCATTTTCTTTTCCTTGATCCTTCGGCATCACATATTGCATTAGGCGGCGATCTTGACGGATGTGATAAGTTGCCTGCAGGATTTTGTGGCATTGAAGATTATCAGAAACTTGCGGAACAGCTTTTAAAAAGGGGATTAGACGATAAGACCGTATATGATATTTTCTGGAATAATGCAATAGGAGTGTTAGGGAAATGCTGTACGTAACAACAAGAGATCAAAA
>JAZNNK010000055.1:0-2100 GCA_045580205.1 Faecousia sp. | reverse complement strand
ATACAGAAGCGTTTTTGCCGAAGACAGGTCTTTTCGGAAAGAATCGACATACTTCGCATCAAGCTCCATTTTCAGCGCCTGGGTGAGCATATTGTCAAGCTTTTCAAAGCTGACGTTTCCGCGCAGCGCAGAAAAATCCAGATAGTTGCCTAAAATGGAAAATTGCAAAGCAGCCAGCAAGGGATCAGCAGCGCCTTCCACACGCGCGCGGATATCGTCCAGCCGTGCAAGCACAAATTGGTTGGAAAGCGCTTTTTCCTTGCGGAAGCGGTCTGCTTCAACATTAAAAAACTGCGGGTAGAGGGTGTTTGCCATACCGCCTAAATGCGCGGAGTTTATATCCTCGGGTGCGTCTAAATACTGTTTTAGAAGCGCGCGGGTAAAATTGGTGGCGGATTCTTCGTCGCCAAGCGCGCGTGCGGCTTCAATATGCTTGCTTAAGTAACATTGCAAGCAGGTGGCGGTCATGCGGATGCTCATACTTTCAGCTTGATGACGACCTTGCTGACCTGACCGGCTTCGTCCATGTGGACACTCGGTGCGTGTGCATCTTCGGGGAAAACGACGTAGCAATAGCCCTCATCAATGCAGACGGGCGTGTTCTTGCCGATGTACATGCCCTTGTCTTTTTCAGTATTGAAGGGACCGGCAGGCGTTAGGGTGTTCAGAGGCGCCCAGCCGACGATCTCTTTTCCTTTGATAATATACTGAATGTCGAGATATTCGCGGTGTGCCTCCAGCTGAGAATCTGCCCAGTTTTTGGTATTGACAAGCTGGACAAGAATTTTGTTGCCGTTAGACAGCGGATAAGTAGCAGGCTCCATAGAGGGCAGGTTGTTGACAGCTTCCATAGCCTCTTCCAGGCCGTTGATGACAGGCGCGTAGCGCTTCAGGTCATTCCAGGGACAAATGATCATAATGGTAACTTCCTTTCTTTTATAGTGGTTGATGTAAAAACTCCATGCAACGCTTTAACAGCGCTTTGTCGTGGAGACTGTTTTCTATACAAATTTCACCCTGCCCGCCGTGCAGAAGGTCAGCTTCCTCCAGTCTGCGCTGTGTTTCTTTAGCAGTGCCGTAGCCTCCGTCAAGCAGGACAGTGTCGGCGCCCAGCACGTGGGAAATTGCCTGTGCGGCAAAGGGATAATGCGTACATCCTAAGACAACTGCATCCAATTTACCGATATAGGGAGCAAGCTGAGAGGATAAAAGCGCCTGCGCCTCTGCTGTATTGCCCTTGCCTGCCTCTACAAGCTCTACAAGACCGGAAACAGCGATCGAAACGATCGGCGTATCGGAAAAACGGGCCAGCTGGTGGCAAAATTTTTCCTCGCGCAGGGTTACGGGCGTTGCCATGACACCGATCCGTTTGTCCGGAAAATGATCGACAGCAACCTTGAGGGCGGGTTCGATACCAACGATGATCAGATCCGGATAAGTTTGGCGGAGCGTATCAATGGCGGCAGCGGTCGCAGTGTTACAGGCAATTACCAAGGCCTTGATTCCCCGCTCAAGCAGTATCGACGCGGCGTCGAGCGTAAGTGCGCGTATTTGTTCGGTGGTGCGTGTGCCATAGGGGGCGTTGGCAGAGTCGCCGAAATACAGGTATTTTTCCTCCGGCATGAGGCGTATAAGCTCGCGAAGCACGCTGATACCCCCGACACCGGAATCAAATACAGCAATATAATCGGATTTTTGAGGCATGATCTCACCATCTTTCTCTTTGGCAGCAGAGTAAAAAGGGTTATACCCGGCAGACAGGGTCTGCCGGGAAGAAAGAGCTTATTTTGTTCCGAAAATACGGTCGCCGGCATCACCTAAGCCGGGCACGATGTAGGCATGCTCGTTGAGGCGCTCATCGAGAGCAGCAAGATACAGATCGACATCGGGGTGTGCCTGCTGCACAGCCTGTATGCCCTCGGGACAGCCGATAATATTCATCATTACGATGTTCTTGCAGCCATGACTTTTCAGAAAATCGATCGCGGCAACCGCGCTGCCGCCTGTAGCGAGCATCGGATCGACGACGAATACCTGCCGGTTTTCAATGTCGTCAGGAAGCTTGCAGTAATATTCTACCGGCATATGGGTCTCGGGATC
>JAZNNK010000054.1:0-8469 GCA_045580205.1 Faecousia sp. | reverse complement strand
CAGAAGCTGGTTGACACCGGTGGACGTGTTGACCGTTTTAATAAGAGATTCAACTTGAAGTAATCCAAAAACCCGCACCGCGCGTAAAGCGGTGCGGGTTTTCATATTTTTTTGCATAAAATGTTGCTTGGCAGTACATCTGTGTGATATACTGATACAAATAGCCCGATATAGTCAAGTCGGTACTTCTTGGAGGAAGAAATGGAGTTAACATCTGAGCAAAAACAGGAACGTGCAGTCCTGGTTGGGTTGGACGCAGATTGTTTTACAAAGGCGCAGACAGCCAGTGATGAAACACTGGAGGAATTGGAGGCGCTTTTAGAGACTGCAGGCGGTTTCTGCACAGGAAAGATCCTTCAAAAAAGGCATACACCTGATTCGCATAGCTTTATCGGTGAAGGTAAGGCGCAGGAAGTCAGAATGTTGGTTGAATTTACGCAGGCAACAATGGTTGTTTTTGATAATGAGCTGTCGCCGGGGCATATCCGCGCCTTAGAGGAGATTCTTGGCGTAACGGTGCTTGACAGAAGCGCGTTGATACTCGATATTTTTGCGCAACGCGCCAAGACAAAGGAAGGTCGTTTGCAGGTCGAGCTGGCGCAGTATAAGTATTTGCTGCCCCGTCTTTCCGGGATGGGAAGCAGCCTGTCCAGACAGGGTGGCGGCATCGGTACAAGAGGACCGGGTGAGACGAAATTAGAGTCTGACAGACGGCATATTCGTGAGCGGATCAGCCGCTTGCAGTCGGAGCTGGAGCAGGTTAGGCAGGTGCGTTCCGTGCAGCGGGAGCGGCGGATGAAAAACGCAGTGCCGGTCGTGGCGATCGTCGGCTATACAAATGCCGGCAAATCCACATTGCTTAACCGACTTACAGGCGCCGGCATTCCTGCCAATAACCGTTTGTTTGATACGCTGGATACAACCTCCAGGCAGCTGCATGTTTCCGATAATCTGGATGTTGTTCTTTCAGATACAGTCGGCTTCATTGCAAAGCTGCCGCACCATCTGGTTGATGCGTTCCGTGCGACACTCGAAGAGCTTGAGTATGCGGATCTTTTGCTTCATGTGATTGATTCGTCAGATCCGAACTGTCGGGAACATATTCGTGTGGTCGATAGTTTGATTGATAAGCTGGCAAAACCCGGCACAAAGGTTCTGCGTGTTTACAACAAAGCGGATCTGGTTGAACCGGAGGATATACCGGTTGGACAGGATATCGTTAAGATCTCTGCTGCGACCGGAGATGGCATGGATGCGCTGCTCAAAGCGATTGAAGATGCTTTGGGACATAGCCGGCATCATGTAGTATTGGTTTTTCCGTATGCTATGGGAGGTGTTGTAGATACGCTGCATAGCAACGCGCAAGTTGTGCAGGTCGATTATACAGATAAGGGTATCGTAGTGGAGGCGATTCTTGATCCGATCCTTTATGGACGGATGAGGGAGTATGTCGCAAAGGAGTGCTGATCTTGGAAGAATATCTCGTGCCGACAGGGTTTGGAGAAGATGAATTTACCGAGAAAAAATCTCGCTTTATCGGAAGAGTCTGGCTTGCTGAGACAGAGGAGCAGGCGCAGGAATATATCAGTCAAATGAAAAAACAGCATTATGATGCTACCCATAATTGCTGGGCGTATATTATCCGCGACGGAGCGGTTCGTTTTTCCGATGATGGCGAACCGGGTGGTACTGCCGGTATGCCGATTGTGCAGGTGCTCCAGAAGGAAAAGCTTTTTAATATCGTATGCGTGGTAACGCGATATTTTGGAGGGACGCTGTTGGGCGCAGGCGGACTTGTCCGTGCGTATACGAAGGCGGCAAAAATGGCCGTAGATGCGGCAGGCAAGTCCGTTAAACGCGTTTGGGTATCACTGTATATACCGTGTCCGTATGCGTTTTATGAGCGCGTGAAGCTGGAGGTGCAAGCCTTTGACGGTGTTATTTTGAAAACAGATTTTGCCGCTGAGGTGGAGATGGAAATTCTGATTGCTGAAGAAAAGGTAAATGATTTTATGACACGGATTACAGATATGACATCTGCAGCGGTGGAGGCTATGGAAACAGGTAAGCTGTACAGAGCATTTCCTGTTGAGAAGAAAGAGCTTGTGTAAGGAGGAACCATTATGCTGTTTAGCAACCAACTCGAAGCATTGGAACATGAATATCTGGCTTCTAATGCTGCTTTTTCTGATCAAAGTAAGGGAAGACGCATGCCGGAGCAGTTACGGCAACAGGAAGTTCGTACCTGTTACCAAAGAGATAATGACAGGATTATTCACTGCAAATCGTTCCGTCGGCTCATGCACAAGACACAAGTGTTTTTGTGTCCGGAGGGCGACCATTACCGTACCCGCATGACACATACTCTGGAAGTCGCGCGGGTGGCCCGGACGATCGTTCGCGCCTTGCGTTTGAACGAAGATCTTGCAGAGGCAATTGCGTTTGGACATGATCTGGGACATACACCATTTGGACATGCGGGAGAGGCTGCGCTTTCCGAATGTATCGGAAAACCGTTTAAGCATAATGAACAAAGTCTTCGCGTGGTCGATGTTCTGGAAAAAGACAGAAAAGGTTTGAATCTGACCTATGAAGTACGAATGGGTATTTTGGGTCATACAGGGGAATTTGTGCCTGAGACGATGGAGGGACAGGTTGTTCGCAGGTCCGATCAGATTGCGTATGTTAATCACGATATTGACGATGCGATCCGGGCAGGGATCTTAAATAGCGAGGATATTCCGGCTTGCATTACTGATATTTTGGGAAAGAGTCATCGTGAACGGATCAACACGCTTGTATGTGATATGATCAATTCCTCCCGTGAAGCAGGTTCGATTGTGCTTTCTCCCAAGGTGGAATCGGCCCTGCAGCAGTTAAGATCATTTATGTTTGAAAGGGTATACAGAAGCCCCTTGGCAAAGGGAGAAGAGGGCAAGGCCAAGGTTATGCTACAAAGCCTGTATATGCACTATTCAAGACATCCTGAGGAAATGCCGGAGCATTACCGTGCACAGATCGCGCAGGACGGATTGGAACGGACAGTCTGCGATTATATTGCAGGTATGACGGATAAATATGCTGTCGATAAATATACAGAACTTTTTATTCCTGCAGGGTGGCATGTTCGCGGATAATGTGTTATAATACATTTTGTTGATAAAAAACAGAGAGGAGGCGCTTGCCTTGGCATTTCCTGCATCATTTATTGATGAATTGCTTGCGCGTAATCCCATTGAGGATGTGGTTGGACAGCATGTAAGCTTAAAACGCTCCGGCGGCAATATGTTCGGGCTGTGTCCTTTTCATGGGGAAAAGCCCGCTTCCTTTTCTGTTGCTCCCGATAAAGGTATTTATTATTGTTTTGGCTGCCACAAAGGCGGAAGTGCTATAAACTTTGTAATGGAAATTGAAGGGCTGAGTTATCCGGATGCTGTCCGCTCGCTGGCAAAGCGCGCCGGTATGCAGGTGCCGGAGGACGAGCAGTATCAGAGCCGCTACCGTCAGCAGGAACGGCTATGGGCCTTACATAAGGAAGCGGCTCGCTATTATCATTCACAGCTTTTTTTGCCCGCCGGCAAGGCTGCGCTGGAATATGCAAACGGAAGAGGCATGCCCAAAGCAACGCTTGTCAATTTTGGGATTGGTTATGCGCCTGACGGGTGGGACAATCTCGTTAAGGCGATGCGCGCAAAGGGCTACACAGATCAGGAATTGAAGGATTCTGGCCTTGTAACCGAATCACGTAAAAACGGAGCGATCTACGATAGATTCCGGGACCGATTGATGTTCCCGATCATTGATGTCCGGGGAAATGTTATTGGCTTCGGCGGCCGTATTATGAACAATAAGAATCCGGACGATGCCAAGTATTTGAATTCACCCGAAACGGTGATCTTTAATAAACGAAAGAATTTATTTGGACTTAATTACGCCAAAAAAAGCAAGCTTGGTTATATGATTCTCGTGGAAGGCTATATGGACGCCATTGCGCTGCACCAGTATGGTTTTGACTGCGCTGTTGCATCACTGGGCACATCGCTGACACAGGAACATGCGGCGCTTTTAAGTCGGTATACAGAACAGATATATTTGATTTATGACGGTGATGAAGCCGGTCAGCGTGCTGCGCAGCGTGCGATTCCGATTCTTGAAAAGGCCGGTTTGCGGATTAAGGTTCTGCGTATGCGGGATGCAAAAGATCCGGATGAATTTCTTAAAAAGTTTGGTGCTGACAGATTTAAGATATTGCTGGAGGAATCCTCCAATCGTGTTGAGTATCAGCTCAATGCGATCCGCAGCAAATACGATATTCGTGAGGATGATCAGAAGGTCCGCTTTATTCATGAGGCGGCAGAACTGATTTCGACGCTTGGGAGTGCTGTGCAAAGGGAAATTTACAGCGCACGTATAGCAGAGACGGTCAAAATCAGTGAGGATGCCGTTAAGCTGGAAGTGAGTAAGGCGTATAAGCGCCGGGCTGCACGCGAAAAGAGACGTCAGGAACAGATCGATCTTGCGCCTGTAAAGGCTATGCAGCCGAAGGTGCGCTCGGTCCATTATGATAATATGCGCTCTGCAATGGCAGAGGAGAGTGTGATCAGCCTTGCCTTGCGTGAACCTGCGCTGCTTGATCAGGCATCGGCACTGACACAGGATGCGTTCTCTGTACCGGTGTTTGGGCGTGTGTTTGCACAGCTTATGCAGCATCATGCAGATGGCGTGGAAGTGTCTTTAGGTGTGTTGACGGAATTGTCTTCTGAAGAAATGTCTCATGTAGCTGGCGTCTGTCAAAGACAGCAGGGACCTGTAAGCGAAGGAGCATTTCGCGATTGCGTCAAGATCATTCTGGCAGAGCATCGGGCGGGTAATGTCATTAGTAATGACGATTTGCTTGCACTTAGAAATCAGTTAAAGGAAAGTAAAGGAACGAAGGCATGAATTCTGTGCTTTTGGAAGAAGGTATCCATGCACCTGCATCAGAAGAGGATGTTTCTCAGTATCTTCGTGAGATCCGTCAGTATCCGCGTCTGACAGCAGAGCAGGAGCGGAAGCTGGCTATGGGGTGCGCAGCGGGAGATCCGGAGTCGATCCGGATGATGGTAAGCTCTAATCTTCGTCTCGTGGTTTCTATTGCACGGGAATATGCAGGCAGAGGCGTGCCTTTGCTGGATCTGATTCAGGAAGGTAGTATCGGACTGCTGACTGCGGCAAAGAAATTTGATTATACATTGGACTATCGGTTCTCCACATACGCAACGAAATGGATCCGGCAGGGCATTAACCGGTATATTCTTAATCATGCAGGCGTGATACGCGTGCCCATACATACGATGGAACGCATCCGCAGTGTCCTTGTCGCAAAAGCGGAGTTGCAGAAACAGACCGGTCAGACTCCTTCTGAAGAGGAAATTGCACGGCATATCGGCATACCGACGCAAAAGGTGGCAGAGTTGATGCAGCTTTTACCACAGATCTGTTCTTTAGACAGTCCTGCCTGCGATGATGAGGAAAGCGTTCTGGCGATGCTCCTTGCGGATGAGCATGCTCCGCAACCGCAGCAGGAGCTGGTGCGGCAGGAGTTGAGGCATACGATCAATATGCTGCTTGAAAGACTTACGGACAGACAGCGTCAGCTGCTGCGACTGCGGTTTGGCATGGAAGATGGCGTGTGTCATACGCTTGAGACGATCGGACAGATATTGGGTGTTTCAAAGGAGCGCGCACGACAAGTCGAACATCAGGCAATCGATAAATTACAGAAAATGAGCGAGGGCCTTGGATTGGAGGATTTTCTGGAATGAATAAGATCGATGTTTCATTTGAGCAGCCGTCCTGGGAAGCGGCGCTTGAAAAACTTGGTCCGAATGAAAGTATTTCGGCAGCAGAATTTCTTGCGCTGCTTGAGAATGATGATGAAGAGGAAATGGAGGCTGCGCTTGCGTATCTGGATAGCAGGCACATTGCACTTTCGATCAGTAATCTGCCGAAGGATATCCCAGTCGGCGCAGATGCGCAAAGACTTCTTCAGGAACAGCAACTTGTGCAAAGCGGAGATTTGATCGGCGGTCTTGCGCCGAGTGATCCTCTGCGGCTGTATCTGCAGGAGGTCGCATTGACACCGGTCGCGTTTGATCCGGCTGTTCTTGCTGCCAGACTTATTGACGGGGATGAGAGCGCGGGCCCGCTTTTGGCAGATCATATGCTTGCAAAAGTGATTGAATCCGCTAAAGAAGCTGTTGGCAGGGGCGTTTTTCTGCTTGAACTGATTCAGGAAGGCAGCCTGGGCCTGTGGCAGGCGATCCTTCAATATACGCAAGGAGATATTCAGACGCACTGTGATTGGTGGATCCGTCAGTATATTGCAAAAGCGGTTACGTTGCAGGCGCGAAGCAACGGTACAGGGCAGAAGCTCCGTCGGATGATGAAGGATTATCGCGACGTGGACGAGCAGCTCCTAATAGAGCTTGGCAGAAATGCAACGCCGGAAGAGATCGCTGAGCATATGCACATTCTGCCGGAGGAAGCGATCGTTGTAGAGCAGATGCTGGCAGCGGCCCGCACAGATGAATATCTGCATGCAGATAAGACGGAGCAGGAAGTGCCTGAGGAGGAAGATCAGGCGGTAGAAAATACTGCGTACTTTCAAAGCAGACAGAGGATTATGGAAATGCTTTCTGTGCTGGATAAATCCGACGCACAGCTTTTGTCGCTGCGATTTGGCCTGGATGGCAATCTGCCAATGAGTCCGCAGGAGGTAGGCAGAAAAATGCATATTACCACAGATGAGGTCATTGCACGGGAAACGACCGCACTTGCAAAAATGCGGCAGAAGTGATCTGTTACAGACAGAATGCATCGTTTTAATAAAATACACGGTTATCCGTAGAAAGAGGTTATTATGACCAAAACATACAGTATTGCAATCGACGGCCCAGCCGGTGCAGGAAAAAGCACGATCGCCCGTGCGCTGGCAAAGGAACTGGGATATTATTATGTAGACACTGGCGCGATCTATCGCACAGTTGCATATTTTTTGGATTTGCTGGGTGTCAGTCCGAAGGATGTAGATGGTGTTGAGCGGTATATTGATGAACTGACCATTGAAATTCAATACGACGAGACCGGAAAGCAGCACATGATCATGAATGGATTGGATGTTACCGGTGAGATTCGTACGCAGGATATTTCACAGAAGGCATCGCTTGTATCTGCGCATGCTGTGGTACGTGAGGTCCTTCTGGATATGCAAAGAGATGTGGCTAAAAAGCATAATGTCATTATGGACGGCCGTGATATCGGAACGGTTGTTCTTCCACAGGCAACCGCAAAAATTTTCCTCACTGCATCGGCAGAGGTGCGCGCAAGGCGCCGCACAGATGAGCTGCTTGCAAAGGGAGAAAAGGCGAATTTTGAGCAGGTACTTAAGGAGATCCGTCAGCGTGATGATCAGGATATGAACCGCCCGATCGCACCGCTGAAGCAGGCAAAGGACGCGTGTTTGCTGGATACCTCTGATCTGAGCATTGAAGAGGTTCTTGAGGCTATGAAAAAAATTATTGCAGAGAAGATCCCTTTATGAGCATTCATGTAGCAAAAAGCGCCGGATTTTGTTTTGGCGTGAATCGCGCGGTAGAGCTGGTGGAGCAGGCGGCGCAGGCGGGTAAGCGAGTGCTGACGCTCGGCCCAATCATTCATAATCGGCATGTTGTGGAGCATTTTGAAAAAATGCATATTCGCGTGATCAACTCAGCCGAGGAAGCATCGCCCGGTGATACGGTTATTATCCGATCTCATGGAGTAACACGCGCAGTTTACGAAGCAGTGCAGCGAAGTGGCGCAGAGATCGTTGATGCGACGTGTCCGTTTGTCAAAAGGATTCATGGAATCGTCAGTCATGCTGAGGAAGAAGGCCGGCTTCCAATCATTATTGGAACCAGATCTCATCCGGAAGTGGAAGGGATCGCCGGTTGGTGCAAGTCTTGTCTGATTTTCGAGATACCGGAAGAATTGTCTTGTTGGGTGCAGACGGTAGATGACAGGGAGAATTTGGCAATTTGCATGGTTTGTCAAACCACATCGACAGAATCTTTGTGGAAATCGTGCGTTGAAATCGCAAAAAAACAGTTTACTAACGTAAAAATTTTTGATACAATATGTAAAGCTACTGAATTTCGGCAAAGCGAAGCGGCAGATTTAAGTAAAATTTGTCAGGCCATGGTCGTTGTAGGTGATACCCATAGCTCCAACACAGGCCGTCTCGCAATGATTTGCCGGGAACACTGCGATCGGGTCGTTTTGGTGGATAATGCGTGTGAACTGGACCCAGAATTTTTCAGCAGTGTGGCTGATGTTGGAGTCACTGCCGGAGCATCTACCCCGGCGTGGATTATAAAGGAGGTCAACAAGACTATGAGTGAAATTCTGAATGTTGAGGCTGCACAGGAGGAAAGCTTTGCTGAGCTTTTT
>JAZNNK010000053.1:0-2130 GCA_045580205.1 Faecousia sp. | reverse complement strand
GTATTCCAGATTGACATAGCCACCCACAAGAGCATTTAGCTTCTCAAGCTTTGGCATGCCTGCCACATTCAGCGCATTGATCTCATCGATCAGATCTTGCTTAAAAGCTTCAAATTCTTCTGCCCCGGCAAGATTCTTCTGCTCCCTCCAATAACTCAGCTTCGGGAGCATATCCGCAAGATACGCCCGGACCTGCTCACCGGTGAACTGCTCATTTGCCATATGTCCAACGCAGACCTCGATGAGATCGTCCATATTGTGGTACATATATTCCCCATCGGCATAGCACCACTTGCAGTATTCCTCGTTGAAGATGCCGTCCTTCTCTCGGCTGATGCTCTCGTCCTCCAGGGGCATACCGCAGCACTGGCAAACAAGCTGCCGGGGAGAGCCCAAAAGTGTATTGATAGACACATCAAAGAGCTTGGAAAGAAGCTTCAAGGTCTCGGTATTCGGCACAGTCTCACCGTTTTCCCAACGGCTCACCGCCTGCCGGGTAACAAACACCTTTTCCGCCAGCTCCTCCTGGGAAAAGCCCTTTTTCGTTCGAAGCTGTAGAATGATATCTTTGGTTTCCATATTCCTTACCGCCTTATATGTGATACCGTTATTGTATCATTGGGTACGCCGCTTTACAAGCAACCCGCTGTTGCTGTCGGTTTGATAAGTTGGTATTTGTTAATTACTTTGTGGGTTGCTCAGCACACCAATCCTTGGTTTTGCAATATGGACATACCAACAAATATTCACTACCAGAATGCTCAGTAATCACTACCTTCGACCATTTGATATTGAACTCCTTGGAACAATGCTTGCATTTGAAAGAATGCGATGCAATGCGTTTCGCTAATATCACAACGATTGCCACAGCAACGATAGGAATCAGTACAGCAAAAAAATACTCCATAAATTTACTTCCTCCGTCAAATGAAAATTTATCTGTGTGCTTTAAAATCGATTCCTGCTTTTCTCGCCTGACTGCATAAGTCCTTTGTCTGTAATTTGTATTCTTTGCCGTCCTTGATAAAATGCGTTCCGCATTGTCTGAATTCAAAGGAAACGTTTTTTCTTATACACTGCTCCCGGATGTCAAGCACCCAAGCATAGTCAAGCGGTCTTGCATTTTGATCTGATTCGCCACCCACGACCACAAGTTCCATTCCATCCAGGTGATGCTCCATATTGATCGCTTCGACCAGCGGCTGTGCCGTGATGCATTTATGTTTGATCGGCAGCTTATCAAAAATCTCAAGCTTATAGTCAGCGTTCCTTTGGTTTTCAACCGTACAACAAACGATCACGTTTTCATATCCGTCGCCCCAATTCTCGGGGACACATTTCATAAATCGGTCAATGCGCTTCGTGAGAAAAAGAAAGGTGCAATCGCTGCGCTCCTTTATCATCTGCCAGCATTCCTGCCGCCAGGCATCTGCCTCTTCAATCAGAAAATCCGTTGAAAAGCAAAGATATACCAGTCCTGCTTTCATTTTGTAATTCCCGTTTTTTAGCTTTTGGGTGGGCTTGTAAAAATCTTTCGTTTTTACGATATGGGAGGTGTCAATGCCTCGTTTGGCATCACCTTTATGAATATAGCAATGCAAACACCCTTCGCTGCATTTTTTACAACCTCTCCACGGATTCCACATTGCCATATCCTCACCTCCGGTCAAATTCTAATCGTAATACTTATCTACACCGCCGTAGCCAGGGATCAGCTTGCCCTCCCGGGTTTTCCGCAGAAAGCTATCCAGCCGCTTTTGAAATTCCTCGGGGCGTTTTCTTGCCGCATCAATGTAGGCAACGCGGATGCGCTTGTAGGGCTGGGAAAAGGCTTCGAAATGCGCCCATGCTGCCGCATCTGCACGGATCGCATCCAGGATATCCTCCGGAAAAACATAGGGCGCAGAGATCAGATCAGCGACACTTTCCCGCACACTGGGGTGGAGCACCCCCTGCTTGTCCAGCCAAATCAGGCGCTCAATGTTGGGGCGGGAATAGGGACTTCCGGCTCTTCTCGGCGTGAACCGCAAGGCGCGACCCTGATCCACAGCGTGATAAATGCTGTCGATCCAGCCAAAGCACAGCGCTTCCTCCACGGCATCATTATAAGAAAGACCCGGCTGGCCGCTA
>JAZNNK010000052.1:0-7331 GCA_045580205.1 Faecousia sp. | reverse complement strand
GCGGCCGAGAATGCTATCTGACAAAACATCTCCAACCGACTCCGGAAACAGAGTCATGATATCAATCCTCATCTGTTCGCATCCCCTCGATCAAACGTACGCGCATCTGATCCGCATCGATATCTACCGATAAAACAAATTCCTTTACGGCAGGGATCATGTACACATGCTCACCCCGAACAACATAAACCTTATTCCCCGGGTAATCCAATACATCTTCAATTTTCCCGATTTCTTCTTCATCAGCCAGAACAGTCATACCGATCATTTCTGCCACAAAAAGAACATCCTTCGGGGCATCTTCCCGATATACAAAAACGGTCTTTCCGACAAGCTCCCTTGCCGATTCAATCGTCTCAATCCCCTTAAGCTTGAGTAAATTACAGCTTTTCTGTATGCGGCATCCTTCAACAGTATATTCCGTGTCATCAATGAGAACGCGCGTAAAATCCAGCAGGAACTCCGGTCCGTCTGACCAGGGCAACAGCTTTATTTCACCGCGTACACCGTGCGTTGTAACTACTTCGCCTGCTTCTAAATACTGGAGCCTCATATCTCTCACACTCCTCAAAATTCATCGGGACTAATAGACGAAAATGCGTGGCGCAAGGCGTCACGCATACTCGTTTAATCCACGATTTCCACCGTTATTTTTTCACCTGTGCGTTGAGCAACGGTTTTCACGATCGTGCGAATCTCTTTCGCGATCCGACCCTGACGGCCGATAACCTTCCCCATGTCGCCGGGGGCAACACGAAGTTCCAGGACCTTGCCTTCCTCATTTGAGGATTCACTGACAGTAACAGCCTCCGGGTCATCTACCAGATTCTTTGCCATATACAGCAAAAGTTCTTTCATAGTGCAACTCCTTTGGGATACTTACAGTACACCGGCATTCTTCAGCAGGCCACGAACCGTGTCAGTAGGCTGAGCGCCGTTCTTGATCCAGTTCTTTGCCTTTTCAGCATCAACTGTAACCGTAGCAGGCTCAGTCAGAGGATTATAGGTACCGATTTCCTCGATGCAACGACCATCACGGGGGCTGCGGGAATCAGCAACGACAATACGGTAATAAGGAGCCTTCTTTGCGCCCATTCTTCTCAATCTGATCTTAACCAATGTTTTCACCTCCATAGTATTTGTACATTTCTATATCGCAAAGCATTTTGCTTTCAGCGAACGCAATTAAAACCCGGGAAAACCACCAAAGCCACGCATGCGCTTCATTCTTTTACCGGCTCCGGGACCGGAAAACTGCTTGATCATAGCGCGCATCTGTTCAAAGGATTTCAGCAGCCGGTTAACATCCTCCACTTTTAATCCCGCGCCGGCAGCGATCCGCTTTTTACGGCTTGCCCCGATAATATTGGGATTCTCTCTTTCCTTTGGTGTCATCGATAATATGATTGCCTCTGTGTGGGCCATCGCTTTATCGTCAAGCTTTACATTTTTAAGATTTGCACCGCCCGGCATTTGGGCCAGGATATCCTGCATCGAGCCCATCGATTTAAGCTGAACCATTTGATCGTAGAAATCCTGCAAAGTAAATTTATTAGAACGAAGCTTTTCCTCCATCTGGGCAGTCATTTTGGCATCGTATGCCTTTTCCGCCTTCTCAATCAAGGACAGAACATCACCCATGCCTAAAATTCTCGACGCCATTCTATCGGGATGAAAAACTTCAATATCTTCTAACTTTTCACCGATACCTGCAAATTTTACAGGTTTACCGGTTATTGCGCGAACAGAAAGCGCCGCGCCTCCGCGTGCATCACCGTCAAGCTTACTGAGCATGACCGAATCGATATCCAGCCACTGGTGGAAACTTTCTGCTGCATTGACTGCATCCTGGCCTGTCATAGCATCCACAACAAGCATGATCTCATCCGGTTTAACGGCGGATTTAATGTCTTTAAGCTCCTGCATCAGTGCCTCATCGATATGCAAACGACCGGCAGTATCTAAAAACACCATATCATGTCCATGCTGCTGCGCATAAAGGACTGCTTCCCTGGCAATTTGAACGGGATCCGTCTGACCTTTCTCAAACACCGTTATCCCGAGCTTATCGCCACATACCTTCAGCTGCTCAATTGCCGCAGGACGATAGATATCGCAAGCTACAAGCAACGGATTTTTGCCTTGTCGCTTCATTAGTCCGGCAAGCTTAGAGCCATTTGTCGTCTTACCTGCGCCCTGCAAACCAACCATCATTACAACTGTCGGTCCGTTCGGATTAATAGATATATGTTTTGCCTGACTACCCATAAGGCTCGTCAGTTCTTCATTGACGATCTTTACGATCATCTGCGCAGGACTAAGTGATTCCAGTACATCTGTCCCTACACAGCGCTCTGTAACGGATTTAGTAAAGTCTTTTACGACCTTATAGCTTACATCGGCCTCCAGCAGCGCCATGCGAATTTCCCGCATCGCTTCTTTAACATCCGCCTCTTTCAGGCGTCCTTTGCCTCTGAGCTTTTTAAACGCCGCAGAGATCTTATCGGTCAATCCTTCAAACGCCATGATCTACTCCTCAAACGCCTCTGCTGCACGGAGGATCTCTCCTGCAATACGACGAATATCCTCATCTCTGTTTTCCACCAACTGCCTGGCAGCATCCACAATAACTGCACCGGCTTTCCTGCAGCGCATATCACGATGCACGCAACCGGTCTTTTCCTCCATATTTTTCAGGAGTGCTTCTGCCCTGCTAAGATTATCGTGTACGCCTTGACGGCTGACATGCAGCTCCTCTGCGATCTCTGCAAGAGACATATCCTGATTGTATCGCAAATCGAAGCACATGCGCTGACGATCCGTCAGCAAATCACCGTAGTAATCAAAAAGCAATGTCATCTCTAAAGAATCCATACTGCCCCTCCCTGTCAAGCTTTTCCCCTTGACATCAGTAATACAATACACGATGTGCTCTCATTTGTCAAGTATTTTTCCTTTACAGTTTAAATTGATACCATTTTTCCATTTCCCTGACCTGCACAAAGCCAAGCGAAGAGTACAATCGTACTGCTTTTGCATTATTAGAAGCCACCTCAAGAAAAACCGTATCTGCCATGATCTCACGGCTCAACGCGAGAACAACATCCCTTCCACCGCCCGGGCATACAGATGCAACGGCGCTGATCGAATTCTCGCCAATCACACCAATTCCCAAGAGAACATCCTTTCTATAAACAAAATATCCGTTTCCATTCTGAAGGACATCTTTTGCGTCCTCACATGTCATATATGACGCGTTGGCAAGAAGGTTCATTTTTTGATTATAAAGCGCACGCCAGGATTCCAGCGTACCCTCCTGCACAAGCTGCAAAACGGCATCTGTATCCGGTAAAACATCCTTCAGGCAGGCCATCTGCACAACAGATGTAAAAACAGGATACTTATGCGAAGCATCATATCCGGTAAAATAGATATTCTCAGCACCTGCGGCACGGCAAAAGGATGCGCACTCCTGCAGTAACGCATCCGGTTCTTCTGATGTGTGTATTTTTATAAATGCTGATCCCCGATACGGTATTTGCCGCAAAACAAGACTTGCCGCTCCGTTCTGGGTTGTAAACAAAGGAATGTTTTTCACTTTTTCACCTCATTTGACCGTATGGTATCACATCTGTGCAGCAACGTCTATATCAGAATAAAAATATAATACAAATTACGGTAAATTTACCGGATCTTACATCTTCTTTTCGACCAATTATTCATTGATTTTTAAAAAATTTCTTATATAATCATGCTAAACATTCTATATTGAAAGGAGTTGACGCATATGAATAAAACGATTTGCAAAAGAGAATATGACACCGAAACTGCAACACTGATCCGAAAATATACATATAGCTTCTTCGGCGACCCCTCTGGGTATGAAGAGCTCCTGTATCAAACGCCGGACGGACTCTATTTTTTATATGTACGCGGCGGTGCATCGTCAATCTATCCCTCTGAAGACATTTTACGCCTTGCAAAAAACAAAGTTGAAAACTGGATGCAATCACACGAATAAACGGATCGGGGCTGTGCAAACAGTCCCTTTTTTCTTGACAAATATGATATTCTAAATATATAAAATGCCTGCAAAGGATTGATCCGTTTGAAAAAGTGTTTGACTATCGCTCTATTGGCACTATTTATACTGTTTATTTGTGGTTGTTCTCATAATTCTGATACTGCACAGATCATAGCAACAACACTACCTGTATATGAATTTACGCAAATTCTCTGTCAAGGCACAGATATTACGGTAACACAGCTTATAACGGAAAATATATCATGTCTTCATGATTACACGCTTTCGGTTTCCCAAATGCGAGCAATTGAATCAGCAAAAATAATGATTCTCTCCGGTGCGGGTTTGGAGGATTTTCTTCTGGATATGCCCGAAATACCTGACACCATTATAGATGCATCCGCAAATATCAGTCTGTTATGTGCAGAGGATGCACATTTGCATGAACATGGTCATACACACGAATATGATCCGCACATCTGGCTCTCTCCGGCCAACGCAACTAAAATGGCGCAGAATATCTGCAAAGGCCTCATACAGCATTTCCCGCAGCATGCGGACAAACTGTCCGACAACATGATATCGCTCAGCAAAAAGTTGACCGATCTGGAAAAGTACGGTAAAGATTGTTTATCAGACCTGTCGTGTAACGAGCTAATTACCTTCCACGACGGTTTCTCCTATATGGCAAACGCATTTGAACTAACGATCCTGCATGCAATTGAAGAGGAATCCGGCAGTGAAGCCTCAGCCTCTGAAATTATTGAAATCATTGACCTTATAAATGCACATTCTGTAAAAGCAATTTTTACAGAAGCAAACGGAAGTACTGCCGCTGCATCTATTATTGCTACGGAAACAGGTATTAAATGTTATTCTCTGGATATGGCAATATCCGGGTACAGTTATTTTGATCTGATGTATCAAAATATCGACACGCTCAAGGAGGCATTAAAATGAACGGCAATCTGCATACCGATCACTGTCATCACTGTTGCTGTCTGCAAATACAAGATCTTTCTGTCAAAATTGAAAATGATCTTATATTAAATCATATTAATCTGCATGTGCATTGTGGAGAGCTGATTGCCTTGATCGGACCAAACGGTGCAGGAAAAAGCACTCTGCTGAAAGCGATCCTCGGACAGCAAGCCTATAACGGCTCAATCTCGTTCTCTGTACCTGGCAATCCCAAGCAAAAGCCAATTATTGGGTATGTACCGCAAAGTCCCGTATTTGACCCTGGCGATCCGGTAACTGTAGCGGACCTTTTTGCCTGCTGTATGAGCAAACGCCCCGCATTCTTTGGCTTATCTGCATCTATGCGGCAGAAGGTTCGCGCCTGCCTTGAACGCGTTCATCGACCGGATCTGATCGACAAGCGTGTAGGAACACTTTCCGGTGGTGAGCTTCAACGTGTACTGCTTGCTCTGGCCCTTGAGCCCCTGCCCAACATTCTGATCCTTGACGAACCCCTCTCCGGTGTTGATGTTGACGGTATGGAAACACTAATGCAAATGCTCGACGAAATTCGTAAAACATATGATCTTTCCATTTTGATGACAACACATGATTTCGGTATGCTTCCCAAATATGCCAACCAGGTCGTGCTGATTGATCGCGGTGTTATCTGTCAGGGAACACCGGAGGATATATTGTACTCAAATGATTTTGAGTCTGTTTTTCACCGTAAAGGAGGACTTGCGTAATGAACCTTTGGTACAGCATCTGCGACGCACTCCCCTTTGAAATACTGCACTGGAATTTCATGAAAAACGCATTTCTTGCCGTCATCTTAATTGCGCCGTTATTCGGTATGGCATCTACTATGATCGTTACAGGAAAAATGAGCTTCTTTTCCGATGCGATTGGTCATTCCGCCTTTACCGGAATCGCGATCGGTGCGATCTGCGGCTTCTTTTATCCAACATGGGTCGCAGCTGTTTTTTCTGTCATTTTTGCCTTAGCCTTCTGCCTTGTACGCAGTCGAAGCAATCACGCTGCAGATACACTGATTGGTGTATTTTCCAGCACTGCTGTTGCACTCGGTATTTTTATTGCAACATTAAACGGCGGTAGCTTTACGAAATACAACCGATATCTGATCGGTGATATTTTATCCGTTACGCCTGCAGAAATCGCGGTATTATTGATCGTTTTGCTGGCGCTGATTCTATTCTTTATCCTTGTTTCAAACCACTTGACACTGTGCGCTATTTACCCGCAACTTGCTTCCTCACGGGGCATTGCTGTAAACCGCACACAAACTGTCTTTACAGTTGCTATTGCACTGATTGTTACTTTTGCAATTTCCTGGGTCGGACTTCTTATATTAAACTCACTCTTAGTCTTACCTGGAGCAGCAGCAAGAAATATTGCAAAAAACA
This sequence comes from Faecousia sp., assembly GCA_045580205.1. Classification (GTDB taxonomy): domain Bacteria; phylum Bacillota; class Clostridia; order Oscillospirales; family Oscillospiraceae; genus Faecousia. The sequence goes on along the minus strand of JAZNNK010000052.1, from coordinate 920 downwards.
TTAAGCAGTATCATTTATTGTCTATCCTGTTTGCGCTGATTGCAAGCATTACCGGTCTATGTATCTCTTATTATCTGGGTGCTTCAGCCGGTGCAGTTATTTCCCTGCTGCTTGCTGCAATCTTCACGCTGTCTTTCTGCTTCAGAAAGGTGCGTGCCTAAAGTGAATGATATAACCTTCAAAATTATTGCAAGAATGAAAAGCGACTTTCCCTCAAAATTCGGGATTCCCCGCCAAAGCGGTCTTGTAAACACCTTACGGTCAACGATTATCTTTGAACCGGAATTTCGAAACAACGACGCATTACGCGGCTTAGAATCCTACTCACATATCTGGCTGATCTGGAATTTTTCTGAGAACACGCGCAAGCAATGGTCGCCAACCGTTCGTCCGCCGCGATTGGGCGGCAATACAAGAATGGGTGTCTTTGCAACACGCTCTCCGTTTCGCCCCAACCCGATTGGCCTTTCCTGCGTTAAGATCCTTTCCATTGAAAAAACTGCAGAGCACGGCACTGTGATTCATGTTTCGGGTGGAGATCTTATGGATGGAACACCGATTTTCGACATCAAGCCATATATTCCCTATGCAGATTGTATGGAAAATGCCACCGGCGGATTTACTGATTCTGCAGATAAAAAACTACTGCAGGTAGTTTTTCCGCAGCACTTACTGCAACGCCTGCCGAAGGATAAACAGCAAGCGGCTGTCGATCTGTTATCACAAGACATGCGCCCCTCCTACCAGGATGATACACAACGTTTATACACGGTAAGCTTTGCAGGTTTTGACATCCGTTTTACCGTTTGTGATAAGATTTTAACTGTTTCCGATGTCATTACACTGACTTAAATATGCGCACAAAAAGACCGTTTCCCGCATGCCGCAAACGGGCTTTTTTATTACTTTAAAAAATCAAC
>JAZNNK010000051.1:0-9687 GCA_045580205.1 Faecousia sp. | reverse complement strand
ATTTGCCATCGTAGCAGCGATCAGGCGTACAGCGCGGATTGCATCGTCGTTGCCGGGGATTACATAATCGATCTCGTCGGGATCGCAGTTGGTATCAACGATCGCCACGATGGGAATATTCAGCTTGCGGGCCTCAGCAATGGCATTGCGCTCCTTGCGGGGGTCAACAATAAACAGTGCAGCAGGGATCTTCTTCATTTCCTTCACGCCGCCGAGGTACTTCTCGAGCTTCTCGATCTCGCCCTGATGCTTGATAACTTCTTTCTTGGGAAGCATAGCAAATGTTCCGTCTGCTTCCATCTTGCGCAGCTGTGCCAGACGGTCAATGCGGGTACGCATGGTGCGGAAGTTGGTCAGCATGCCGCCGAGCCAACGGGCGTTGACGTAGTAGCCGCCGCAACGGATTGCTTCTTCCTTAATGGCATCCTGTGCCTGCTTCTTGGTGCCGACAAAGAGGACATTACCGCCGTTAGCGGAAATTTCACGGACGAAGCTGTAAGCTTCCTCCAACTTCTTTACGGTCTTCTGCAAGTCAATAATGTAGATACCATTACGCTCCGTATAAATATAGGGAGCCATTTTGGGGTTCCACCGGCGGGTCTGATGTCCAAAGTGTACACCGGCCTCCAGCAGTTGCTTCATAGAGATGACAGCCATTTTTCTTTTCTCCTTTTGTTTGTTCCTCCACCCCGATCATCCCGCGTTGCCCGCCCGTTTTTGCAGGCACTGGGGCACGCGATCCCCGGGTGTGTGGTGTTGATTACTATGGGCAGATTTGCCCATGCTGAACCATTATACAGAAGTCATTGGAATTTTGCAAGTATTTTTTGCGAAAAAATTGAGAAATATTCCCTTTTCCCCGCAAAAGCAAATGACCCTCACCCCATTATATCCCAAACGCACCGCTTCAAAACAAAAACCCGAGCTTCGGTCTGGGAAATCTGCATTCATCCGGCTTTATATCCACCAGCACGATGTCCGGACCCATCCGTTTAATACAGCGCCAGGGGATCACATACTCATCTCTGCGCCCCCACAACCCAAAGAAACGGCACGGACCGGGCACAATGATCGCCAAAATATTTCCCTCCGGCAGCTCGACCGTTGCATCCGTAATATAACCTAACCGACGCCCGTCGCATACACAAATAACCTCTTTGCAGTGCAGATCTGTAAACCGTGCAGACACGCCTATCCCTCCCGGCTATGATTTTATAAAGTGTATTCAACAGATCCGGGGCGTATGTCTGCATAAAGAAAAACCGGAGCGTGATATCACGCTCCGGTTATTGCGTTTTCTCTTTCATAGATCAGCAGGACACTGCCGTCCTCTACCGAAACCATTGCCTGTTTTCCTGTAAACCGGTTGCTCACACCCAACGGAAAGCCGGCAGTAAGAACACCGCGATCAAGCGTATATGCAAGTCCCTGCAGGCTGACGCCCCGCGCAACCGCACCCATGCAAAACACCGACAGATAGCCCTTCGCCTCGGGCGGGAATTGCATGCATCCGTTTTTAACGACTGTAGCAATGCTTTTGTGCCCGATCAGATATCCCTTTGCATCCCGGTCTGCCAGATATTGCAGTGTCTGAAAATTTGCCACCGTATGGTCAAGCCTGTCGCCGTCCGCGCCGCCATAGATCACGAACCGGCGGTATCCGCGCTCGAGTCCATATTGCACTGCAAGTAAACAATCCGTTTCATCCTTCTGCGTCGGAAACACCGTCGCATCACGCGGAACATACCCGAGAGAATCGAAATCACCGAGGATCACATGCGGCGTTATGCCGAGCTTCTGCACGTGGCAAAGACCACCGTCGGCCGCAAGGATCAGATCGCCCTGCCCAATCGGCTCTGCCAGCGAATCAAATCCGCCTGCGCAAAAAATTACACATGTATCCATTGGCACAACCTCCCTGATTTTTCTCAATACACCGCCGCTTCCTTCCGGGTCCATACAAGTCCCTTCGGATAGAAAAAGCGAAGCTTCTCATCTGCAACACGAATATCGATCGTCTCCGCCGTACGCAGCTCGCCGTCCAGATTAATGCCGGTAGGCTTGTCGCAAATGATCTTTACCCGATCCGTGCGGAAATGCCGGATCAGCTCCGGATACTGTGCATACTTTCCATCCTTATACTTACCGACGACCTGCAGAACCTTCAGGCGCGACACCTTTGTTACAAGCAGTATGTCCAAAAGTCCGTCAGCAGGATCTGCATCGGGAACCGGATTAAAGCCGCCACCGTAAAACCTTCCGTTGCAGACGCACACCAGCGTTTGCTCACTGTCGATCGTCTGCCCGTCCACTTCCACCTTATAATGCTCCGACACACCGCGAATCGTATTGATCACAGCAGACAGGGCATACGCGCGAAATCCGCTTAGAAGCGGCAGCCTCTTATAGTTTGACACATCTGTTCCGATGCGCGCATCCAGGCCGACCGAGCAGATATTGACACTGTAATCCTCATTGCAGCGGATCAGATCAAATTGCGTTTCCTCCGCATCTAAAAGGCGCGACAGATCGCAAAACGCCTCCGGCTCATCAAACAGCTTAATAAAGTCGTTGCCGCTTCCCCCGGCAAATACCGTAACCGCAACATTTTCAAACCCGGCCGCACCGGAGGCCACCTCGTTGAGCGTACCATCGCCGCCACACGCATACAGGCGATACGGCTGACCCGTCAGCGCAGCCTCGCGGGCAATTTCCCGACATTTGCCGGGCGCCGTCGACACCTCGATGCGGTAATCGATGCCCTTTTCCCTGCAGATTTTCCGGATCTGCGCCTTATACTGCCGCGTTCTGTCGCGGCTTCCTGCAGCAGGATTGATGATAAATAAATGCTTCATGCTTTCTGTCTCTTTCTTCCGGTTTCTGTATACATATAATAATCACATTTGATCATGCCGTTATACAGCTTGCGCTTTTTATCGGCACGGCGACCGAAATACCGTTCAAATTCCGGCTCGGAGGTGATAATAAATTTCTGCCAGCCGTCTGCGTAGCGGACATGTTTTCCAAATGCGGCGTACAGCCGCTGCGCGCTCTGCTGCTCCAGCATCCTTTGCCCGTACGGCGGATTGCACACCATAATGCCCTCACTTGCAGGCAAATTCATCTTCGTGGCATCAGCATCATTGAAATTTACGACATCTGCCACGCCTGCTTTTTTCGCATTGGCGATCGAAAGCGATACGCATTTCGGGTCATTATCCGTTCCAAGGATGTGATATGTGCCGTTAAACTCTCTGTCCCTCGCTTCTTCCCGCACCGCCTGCCAGATCTCTTTACCGACCCAGGGAAACGCCTCTGCCGCAAACCGGCGCTTAATTCCCGGCGCGCGATTTTTTGCGATCAGCGCTGCCTCTATGGGAATCGTTCCACTGCCGCAAAACGGATCCCACAAAAACTGCCTGCCCCGATATTTTGTCAGCATTACCATAGCCGCCGCCAGCGTCTCGCGAAGCGGTGCGTCGTTTCCCACCGCGCGGTATCCTCTTTTATGAAGACCCGGGCCCGTCGTGTCCAGATAAAGCGTAACCTTATCATGCATAATAGAAAACTGAAGCTGGAACTTTTCGCCCGTCTCCGGCAGCCACTGCAAGCCGTTCTTTTCACCTAAGCGGCGCGAAGCGGCCTTTTTGATAATCGCCTGACAGTCCGGTACGCTCATGAGCTGACTGTTTAGGCAGTGTCCCTTTACAGGGAATGCGCCATCTGCCGGAATATAATCCTCCAATCTCACCTGTAAAACGCCCTGGAACAGCTCTTCAAACGTTCTTGCTTCAAACTCCGCCAGCACGAGCAGGACTCTCTCACCGGTACGCAGCCACAAATTGGCTTTGGCAAGCGTTTCCGCATTTCCGCGAAACAGTACACGTCCGTTTTCCACTTGTACATCCGGCACATCGAGCCTTCTGAGCTCATCGCCGGCAATTCCCTCCAGTCCAAACAGGCAGGGCACTGCAAACTGTAAATCTGTCATATTTCCTCCTACGGAATAATCTTGCTGGATTTAATGTATCTATCCTCTTCAGAAAAAACGCAGCCGCAATATTTCTGCATATACAGCGCAAGCTGCCGCGCCTTTTCCTGCGCCTGCCGGAAATACGGGCGGAAATCACGGTATAAAAACTGCACGCCGTACTCCGCCGCAGCGCGCTCTGCTGCCTGTATCATTTTTTCATGATCCTGATAGGGGCTGATAAACAGCGAGGAGCTGAAGCTGTCAAACCCCTCCTGCTTAGCTGTTTTTGCTGTCTCAAAAAAGCGCATCTGGTAACACTTTTCACACCGTCCGGCAATATCCTCCGCCACTGCGCGCACAAACGGTCTGAGCGCATATGCATCCTTTTCCATCAGTGGCAAACCAATGCTCTGCGCATATTCGCGCAGACAGTTGCGCCGCGCGCGGTACTCCGTAAACGGATGTATGTTGGGATTATACCAAAAACCCGTTACCGCAATGCCCTCATCGCGCAAAACATCCACGCAGCCGCTTGCGCAAGGCGCACAGCAAATATGAAACAGTGTTGTCATGACCCACCCCAAAAGCTACAAATTTGCTTTATTATACCATCTTGTGTCATCTATTGCAAGATTCCTGCCCGCAGTAAAAATTCACAAAAACTTTATCGCAGCCATGCACCATGTTTCCCCTCATTTTTTGCGATGTCTGTAGTAAACTTTTTGCAAAGGTACATCCGTTTTTTCTTGACCGCAACCGTCTTTTCGGCTATGATGGACGAAAAGGAGGGGATCGCCTTGGATGATCATGCATTTATGGACGAGGCGCTGGCGCTCGCCCGTGAGGCATATGCAGAGGGAGAAGTGCCTGTCGGCTGTGTTATCGTTCGAAACGGTCAGATCATAGGCCGGGGAAGAAACCGCCGTGAATCGGACCGCAACGCACTTGCACACGCAGAGATCGAAGCAATCAACGAAGCCTGCCGCGCAGTCGGCGGCTGGCGGCTTTGGGACTGCACGCTCTATGTAACACTTGAGCCTTGTCCTATGTGTGCCGGTGCGATCGTCAACGCCCGCATCTGCCGCGTCGTATACGGCGCCTCCGATAAAAAATGCGGTGCGTGCGGCTCTGTCTGCGATCTCTTCTCTATGGATTTTAACCATCATCCAAAAGCGGAGCAAGGTGTCCGGCAGGAGCAGTGCAGTCAGCTTCTGACAAGCTTTTTCGAGGATCTGCGCACACAGCTAAGAACCCGACCGAAATGGAAAAAACCGGATCAGATATAAAAACATGCGGTACCTGCGTACCGCATGTTTTTTCTTTGAAGGAGGCCATTATGGAACTTGAACAACGCTCTATACGCATCGGTGCATCCGTGATTGCCTGTATGGTGGTGCTGCGTATGCTCGGCGCGGGTCTGCCGCAGCCTCTGACAACAGCCCTGTCCTCCCCGACGGTTGCCTCTTTTATATTGTATCTACAGACCGGAAGGGTCGTTCGGCCCACTGCACCGCAAACACCTGTACAAAACAACACCTCTTCAACCGAACCGACACAGCCGCCCGCACCTGCCGATCCGCAAACTCCCACTGTTCCCGTATTCTCACCGCAAGACGCCTCCCTCGTAGAGATCCATAACACCTGCGGATATCCGGTAGATATTGAAACGCTTCTGCAAGCCCCGCTTACATGGGATCTAACCGACGAGCAGCCTTCCGTGCTGATCCTGCACTCTCACGGCTCGGAAAGCTATACCAAAACAGAAAGTTACGAGGAATCCACCGATTACCGCACGCTTAACGCAGACTATAATATGGTATCTGTGGGCAGACGCCTTATGCAGCAGCTTACTGCTTCCGGCATACACGTCCTGCACGACGAAACCCTGCATGATTATCCTTCCTATGACGGCTCATATGAAAACGCCCGGACTTCCATTGAATCATATCTGAAGCAATATCCGTCTATCCGCCTCGTTCTTGATCTTCACCGGGATGCAATGGAGGATGCCGCAGGAAACCAACTAAGCTACTGCACCGATATAAACGGCACCTCCGTCGCAAAGCTGATGTTTGTTGTCGGAACGGATGCAGGCGGTCTGACACATCCAAACTGGCAGGCGAACATGGCGCTTGCCGCAAAGCTGCACGTGCAGCTTGCGCGTACCTATGCAGGCATCTGCCGTCCGATCAGCTTCCGCTCCCAGCGGTTTAATCAGGATCTTTCCGCCGGTGCTGTTTTGGTCGAGATCGGCGCGGCGGGAAATACCCGTCAGGAAGCGCTTGCCGCTGCCGATATTCTCGCGGAAGCTATTACCGCCCTTGCAAACGGAAGCAGCTGATGCCTACAGCAAATTCCACCAGTTAAAGCTGTGCGCCTCTCCGACGGCATGGATCATCACTGCGACCCGGGCGCAGCTTGCGGCAAACGCCTCCCGGTTCGTTTTGGCATATACATCGATCTTTGCAAAAATTCCGTCTATCTCATCCATCGAGGCATGGTCCGTTACACACGCCGTTGCACGCCAGTATTTCTGCCAGCTTTGCCGCGCCTGCTGCGCAAGCGCCATCGCTTCCTCCGTATCTCCGGAGAGCATTTGTCGGGCCGCATCATCCATCGTTTCGGATATGTCCCCGTGCACCCGAAACATAACTGTTGTGATCCATATGCTGGCCCCTAAAAAAACAGCCAGCAAAGCTGCTCCAATCCAAAAACGATTCATTTATATCTCCTTCCGGTAAAATACCACCTGCTTCTCTCCGGCAACGGTTAAAAGCCATGTGTCCTCCACCTTCGCATCATGCTGACGCAAAACCTGATCGACCCACGCCCTGTCCCGATTGGCTTTTTTCAGGTTTTCTGTAAGCACCTTCCCATCAGAGACGATCGTCAGCGGCAGATACTGTTTTCTTGCCTGAACGCCTGCATCGCGCGCGCTGGCAGGCTTCTCCTTCGGATACACAAAAACAGATAGATTTCCGTTCGTTTCCAGGATCGCATACTGCACACTGCTTACATCCAGAACATCCTTTTCCCGAAGATGTCCGGTCAGTTCGTCAAGCGTAACGCGGGTCCTGCGCATATTTTTCTGAAGGATATTGCCGTTTTCGATCAGTATGACCGGCTTTCCGCAAAGCAGCTTGCGAAGCTTCATGCTGCGCAAGGAAAGCGTGGATAGCACAAGCTCCAATCCAAGGACTGTAACGATCGGAATCACGCCCGAAAACAGAGGAATGTCCCCGTCCTGCATCGGAATCGATGCCAGATTTGCCACCAGCATTGTTACCACAAACTCTGACGCTTCCATTTGTCCAATCTGGCGTTTTCCCATAAACCGGATCACCGCGATCAGAACCAGATACAGTATCACGGTCCGGACGTATGATAAAAGCATCCCGCGCCCTCCTTTTTTTGGATAGCATTCCCATACCGCGCCCGCTTATGCAAAACCCCGCCTTTCCCGGTTTGTTATTTGTCTGTCGGGTGCTTTACTTTTTTCAAATATCCTGCTACAATAAGAACAATGAACGTACCTGCTCAGGAGATTGCCATGCTGGATAAATTGCAGGCGGTAGAAGACCGCTATGAAGAGATCTGCTCCCGCAGTGAACAGCCGGATTTTTATGCCGATCCTAAAAAAGCGGCGGCCTATCTTCGCGAAAAGAACGACTTAGAGCCGATCGTCGAAGCCTTCCGTGCTTACCGGACAGCCGAACGGGATATGCAGGAGGCCGAAGAGCTTATGTCCGATCCGGAGATGCGCGCGCTGTGTCAGCAGACATATCAGGATGCTAAGCAAGATAAAGAAACTTTATACCGCACCCTACAAATACTGCTTCTTCCCAAAGACCCGAACGACGATAAAAACGTCATCGTAGAGATTCGCGGTGGTGTAGGCGGTGAGGAAAGCGCGCTTTTTGCGCACAGCCTGTACCGTATGTACTGCATGTACGCCGCTCAAAAGGGCTGGAGCATTGAGCTTATGAATTACACCGATACCGAGCTGGGCGGCGTAAAGGAAGCCGACTTTGTCATCAACGGCAAGGGTGCATATTCCCGCCTCAAATACGAATCCGGCGTCCACCGCGTACAGCGCGTACCGGAGACCGAATCCGGCGGCCGTGTTCATACCTCTACGGCAACGGTAGCCGTTCTTCCGGAAATGGAAGAGGTGGATGTGCAGATCAACCCCGCTGATATAGAAATGCAGGTGTTTCGTGCCAGCGGCGCCGGCGGACAGCATGTAAACAAAACAAGCTCTGCCGTGCGTTTGATCCACAAACCCTCCGGCATCGTCGTTGCATGCCAGGAAGAACGAAGTCAAGTCCAGAACCGCGAAAAATGCATGCGAATGCTCGCCTCCAAGCTTTATGAGATCGAGCAGGAGAAGCTGTCCTCGCAGGTAACCGGCCTGCGCCGCAGTCAGGTCGGCACCGGCATGCGTAATGAACGCATCCGCACCTACAATTTCCCGCAGGGTCGCGTAACGGATCACCGCATCGGTCTTACCTTATACAAAATTGACGATATTATGAACGGTCAGATCGATGATATTATCGATGCGCTGGCCACTGCCGATCAGGCGGAGAAGTTGAAAAACGCGCAGTAAACGAGGTCGCATTATGGAATATATAACCAACTCTCCGGAAGAAACCGAAGCACTCGGCTATGCGCTCGGACAAGCCATTTCCGGTAATACTGTGCTCGCCTACGAAGGCGATTTAGGTGCAGGCAAAACTGCCCTGACACGGGGACTTGCCCGGGGTCTCGGTGCAGACGATCTTGTTACAAGCCCTACCTATACCATCGTCAACGAATATCTGTCCGGACGACTTCCTCTTTTTCATTTTGATATGTATCGCCTGCACGACTCGGAAGAGCTGTGGGATATCGGATGGGAGGATTATTTGCAGCGGGGCGGCGTGTGCGCCGTAGAATGGAGCGAAAACGTTCGTGATGCTATGGAAAATGCCATTTGCATCCGTATAGAAAAACTTGGAGACAATACCCGAAAAATCACCATTACAGGAGGGCAGACCCTTGCTGACTTTAGCTTTTGAAACCTCTGCCAAGGCAGGTTCTGTTGCGCTCGTAAATGACGGCTGTCTGCTTGGCGAAAGCTATCTCAATACCGCTCTTACGCATAGTCAGACCCTGCTTTCTATGGCCCAGTCGCTGATCAGCCACTGCGGTCTTACGCCGCAGGATATACAGTCTGTCGCAGTCGCGGCAGGTCCGGGCAGCTTTACCGGTATTCGCATCGGTGTTGCCGCCGCAAAGGGCTTTTCCTGGGCAAAGGAACTTCCCTGCTACGGTGTATCAACCCTGGAAGCAATGGCGCTGGGATTAGGCGCTTACAAAGGATACATCCTGCCGGTGATGGACGCGCGGCGCGAGCAGGTCTATACCGCACTGTTTCGCGCGCAGGACGGAACCGTTTCGCGTGTTGTCGAAGACCGCGCCATTTCTCTCGAGCAATTATATCAGGACCTGAAAGATATCAACGAAGATATTTTCCTGGTCGGAGACGGCAGCGATGTCTGCTATGCCGCTCTGCAGCAATCCTGCCAAAATCTTATCCTGCCTCCGGAACACAGAAAGCACCAACGCGCCGCCGGCGTGGCGCTGTCAGCTCTCCGCATGATGCGCGACGGTGCAACAGGCGACGGGGCGACGCTTACCCCGAATTATTTAAGACTCTCTCAGGCAGAGCG
>JAZNNK010000050.1:0-4010 GCA_045580205.1 Faecousia sp. | reverse complement strand
CACCCTTGATAAGATTCAGGGGCGCAACGGCAAAAAGCACAAAAGTGTTAATAGAATGGATGCTGTTGTTGATCGTCGCTCCCATTTTGATAATGGCGTCTAAGGGTAGTCCGAATAATTCGGAAAATTTCGGCAGCAGATAAATAGCATTGAAGGCGCTGCCAAAGACAGTCAGTGTTATCGTGCCTGTAATCAGTCCAAGCAGAGCGCTTTTACGACTTTTTTTGGTATGATATAAGATGACTGCCGGTAGTACAAGACTGCAGCCTACTGCAAAATTTGCGAAATCACCAACAAACGCGGTGCTCGTTCCTTTCAACAAAAGTTTGAGCAGAATCTTAAGTGCTTCACAGGTAATAGATGCCGACGGTCCAAGGTAAAAGCCACAGAGCATGACCGGCAGTTCTGAAAAATCAAGCTTATAAAATTCAGGCGCAAGGAATAAAAGGGGAAAATCCAGCATATGCAGCACAGTCGCAATGGCGGAGCAAACGGCAATAATGCAGATTCTTCGCGCACCGGATACGGTTCTTGTTGCGGGTAAAAAGCGCTCTGTCAGCTTTGCAGCAAGGATAAGGGCGGCGGTAATACCGGCGCAGACAAGAATAAACAGCAGGTTTTCCTGTATTTGAGTCAGCAGTTCGTTCATGATCTCACCCCACAAAAAAATACAGCCCTGAGTATAAACACTCAGGGCTGGGTATAGAAGTTTTTGTTTGCTTCTTCCATCCAGACTTTACTGTCGGTATCGGAATCGCACCGATTCAGCGCAATGCGCTCGCGGACTTTACCGCCGGTCGGGAATTACACCCTGCCCTGAAGCTGTTTACTTGGATAGAGCATACCACAAAGCCCCGGTCTTGTCAAGGTCGGGGCTTTATGGTAAAATCTTAAGCGGCGGAAGGTGTTGTTTCCGTTGAATCTGTATCGGCCGGCGGTTTCTGGAATCCCTGGATCACGCCTTTGGCGGCGGTGTTAGTTATATCACCGCCGATGATCTGATTTTTATATATCAGAAGTGTGGCGTAGACGGGCTCGGTTGCGTTTGGGTAGTTGTTGATCTTGTATACATAGCGCATGACTGTTTTGCCTGCATATTGGGTCAGGTCATATCCCTGGCTTTTTTGCAGAGCATTGTAGCGCTTGTACACCTCGGTAGCGTCGGAAGGGATGCGTACCTGACTGGATTCTACAGGGGATGCGTTGACATCCCAGCCAAGGTCTGTCAGGAATTTTACTCTTCCGTCGTTGTTGGAAACCGATGCTGCTGCGGTTGTTGTGCTGTTGTTGCCGCCAAAGAGCAGGATCAGCGCGATGATGACACCTACTACAGCAGCTAATATGATCAGTATTTTCTTTATATTGACCTTTGCGGTCATTACCATCATGAAAATCCCTCCTAAGAATTGATTCGCAATATAGCTTATTCACACACGAGGAGGGATAGAACGGAGGCAGTATGCAGCGATTGGACAAATTCTTAAGTGATAGCGGCGCAGGCACAAGAAGTCAGGTGAAGCTGATCCTCAAGGCCGGACGCGTTATGGTAGACGGTATTACTGCAACAGACGGCGCACGAAAGATCGACCCGCAGGCGCAGAAGGTATTCTTAGATGGAGAGCCCGTGTGCGCCGCGAGTCGGCTCGTGGTCATGCTTCATAAGCCCGAAGGCTTTGTTACGGCGACAGAGGATGCGGTTGAGAGAACGGTTATGGAGCTTTTGCCGCCTGAGTGGAGAAACAGAGATCTTAAGCCGGTCGGACGATTGGATAAGCAAACAGAAGGATTACTTCTTTTTACAAATGACGGCGATCTGTTGCATCGCCTCATCAGCCCCCGAAGTGAGGTGTCAAAGACTTATTTTGCGCGGCACGAAGGAATTGCTACGGACGAGGATATTAAGGCTTTTCGGGAAGGTCTTACCCTTCGCGATGGAACGAAATGTCTGCCGGCACGGTTAGAGCCTGTGGGTCAGGGACAGAGCAGGATCACAGTTTATGAAGGAAAGTATCATCAGGTGCGTCGTATGATGGCTTCGCGCGGCATGCATGTATTGTATCTGCAGAGACAGAAAGAGGGTGGCTTGTCTCTGGGAGATCTGCCTCTGGGTCAGACACGGCTTGTATCTGAGGAAGAGATTTGTTTGTTGCTTTTGCAGGAGGGAAACACTTTACCGGATGCGTAGTAAGCAGCGACATATGGCTATTTTTCATAAAAATGAAGCAGATTTTTGCAGTAAAATGTCAAAACAGACTTGCAAAATGTGCAAAAGAATTGTATAATGACTGTACAATTTTGTGAAATACGCATTTGTGCAAATTTCTGAGGAGGCCTGAAAATGTCCAACAGTGTTTTTCAGAATGTGATGGTTCAGTTGCGGGATGTATCGGACCGTGTTTTTGGCGTTATTGATATGGAAGGCAGTGTGATCTCCAGCACAGACACCGCACTTCTTGGGGAGCGTTGGCCCGATGCAGCGCTGCGGGTCGCAGGTGTATCGGACGGTGTTGTAACTTTTGAGCAGAAGGCATTTCGTGCTATGATGGGCACGACGAATCATTTTGAATACGCCGTTTTCTGTACAGGTGATGATGAGCAGGCATGCGCATGCTGTAACCTTGCTTACATATCCTTAAATGAAGCAAAGCTCTTCTATGAGGAAAAGCACGATAGAGGTACATTTGTTAAAAATATCATCATGGATAACATCCTGCCGAGCGATATTTATATCCGCGCAAAGGAGCTGCATTTTGCAACGGATGCACCCAGAGCGGTGTTTCTGGTTCGTCAGATCGGTCATAGTGATGTGGCTACAGTGGACGTTTTGTCCGGTATGTTCCCTGATAAGCAGCAGGATTTTGTGCTGAGCATTAATGAAACAGATGTTGCCGTTGTCAAGCAGCTTCAGAGTATTGCTTCTGCAAAGGAGCTTGAAAAAATTGCTGCTTCTATGGAAGAGACACTGAAAAATGAATTAAGCATCAAGACCGTGATTGGTATCGGTACGCAGGCAATGCACCTGCGCGAGCTTGCAGATGCATATAAAGAAGCACAGACCGCAATCGATGTCGGTAAGGTCTTTGATACCGAAAAGAGCATTTCCAATTATGAGAATTTAGGTATCGGGCGCCTGATCTATCAGCTGCCTACGACATTGTGCGACATATTTATGTCTGAAGTGTTCAAGAAAAATTCTATTGATTCACTGGATCAGGAAACACTCTTTACGATTAATAAATTCTTTGAAAACAACTTAAATGTATCAGAGACGTCGCGCAAACTCTTTGTGCACAGAAATACACTTGTGTACCGTCTTGAGAAGATCAAGAAGCTGACAGGACTGGATCTTCGTCAGTTTGATCATGCGATCGTTTTTAAGGTCGCGCTCATGGTTCGTAAATATCTTTCGTCCCGTGATGTCCGGTGATTTGCAATACAGGCCGCACTTTGTGCGGCCTGTTATTTCGAGTAGCTAAATGGAAGCAATTTCATCCGCATTTTTGCTGTGCAAGATTGACAATGATTTTACAATGTGTTACAATTTGGTTACACTGATATTGGAGCGAGAGAAATGATAGAATTTACAGATGTTACGAAATCCTATACAGTAGGAACACAGGCACTTAAAGGCGTTACGATGCAGATTGAGGATGGCGAGCTTGTCTTTCTGGTAGGTCCTTCCGGCTCCGGAAAGTCTACAATCATCAAGCTGATCACAGGAGAGCTTCAGCCTACCTCCGGAACGGTGCATGTTAACGGATATTCTCTTGAAAGGATCCGCAAAAGCGAGATCCCTTATTTGCGCCGCACGGTCGGTGTTGTGTTTCAGGATTTTCGTCTGATTGAGACGCGGACTGTATATGATAATGTAGCGTTTGCTATGCATGTTGTAGGAGCTAGCAAAGCTGAAATCAGGGGTGAGGTTACAAAGGCTTTGGCAAAGGTGGGACTCGGTCACAAGGCACGTTCTATGCCAAATCAATTATCGGGCGGTGAGCAACAGCGTGTAG
>JAZNNK010000049.1:0-5233 GCA_045580205.1 Faecousia sp. | reverse complement strand
GCTTTGCTTAAAGAAATAGCATAACAAATGCGTGCAAGTGAATGATTCATAAGCACGATATCTGCCGACTCGATTGCAATATCTGTTCCCGCACGCATTGCCATTGATACATTTGCAGACGCAAGCGCGGGCGCATCATTGATTCCATCACCGACCATCAAAATATTTCCGCCCAGTTCTTGCAAGGATCTAATCACGCCGGCTTTATCTGCCGGTAAGACATCAGAGATAACTTCATCAATGCCTGCCTGACGGGCGATTGTTTCTGCCGTATTTTTATTATCACCGGTCAGCATAATAACACGCAAGCCAAGCTTTTTCATTGCCTTTACTGCATCCGGTGCATCTTCCTTAAGTACATCAGAAACCACAATAACACCCAGAAATGCGTCGTCCGACGCAAAGTAAAGAGGTGTTTTTCCCTGAGCAGACAACTCAGAATATTCGAGCACCGTAATACCGATTGTTTGCATTAAACGCAGATTTCCTGCATAATAACAAATCTGACCGATTTTTGCCGCAACACCCTGACCTGGTAATGTCCTAAAATCCTCAGGTATTGCATAAGAAACGGTTTCGCACCTTTCCATGATCGCTTTGGCAAACGGATGTTCTGATCTTGCCTCAAGCGATGCAGCTATTGATAATAGTTTATCCTCTGTAACACCTACAGCGATAATTTCCGTAACGGTAGGCTTTCCGACCGTAAGTGTACCCGTTTTATCTAAAACAACAGTATCAATCTTGTGCAAATTTTCAAGTGCTTCAGCATTTTTAAACAACACGCCCGCTTTTGCCCCGTTTCCGGTACCTACCATAATTGCAACCGGTGTTGCAAGGCCAAGCGCACATGGACACGAAATGACCAACACAGAAATTGCAATATCAAGAGAAAACGCAAGGGTTTGTTGCGCAAGCATCCATCCTGTAAAGGAGGCAAGTGCAATTAACATTACCACAGGCACAAATACGCCTGCCACCTTATCTGCAAGCCGTGCAATTGGCGCTTTTGAACCGCCAGCCTCCTCGACCATACGAATCACCTGCGACAATGTTGTATCCTCACCTACACGATCTGCATGTAGCTCAATATACCCTTCTTTTACAATAGCAGATGATGGAACGGTATCTCCCTGTATCATTTCTACCGGAATGCTTTCTCCGGTAATAGCGCTTTGATCGACTGTTGCTCGGCCATGCAGAATCGTACCGTCTACCGGAACGCTACTGCCGGTACGCACAAGAACAACATCACCAACATGTACCTGCTCGATTGGTATCTCTGTTTCCAAATTATCCCTGCGCACTACTGCCGTTGCAGGACGCAGATCCATAAGCTGACGGATCGCATTACCGGTCCTCCCCTTTGCCTTACTCTCAAGATGTTTACCAAGCGTAATCAATGTCAGAATCATTGCCGACGATTCAAAATAGAGGTTGTCTCTACAGTACAGTACCGTATCCCAATCGCCGTGCCCCATCGCATATGCCATACGAAAAAGCGCTATAACACCATATAAAAATGATGCACCGGACCCAATAGCGATCAAGGAGTCCATATTAGGCGCTCTGTTTAAAAGTGCCTTTGTTCCATTTATAAAATATACTCTGTTAAGAATAACAGGCGGTAATGTTAGAAAAAGCTGCAAAAGAACTGCCACCATTGCATTCGATTCTTCATGATACCAGGCAGGGACAGGCAAACCAAGCATATGTCCCATTGTAAAATACATTAAGATGACCAAACAGATTGCAGAGGCGGTTATTCTTATCACAAAATTATCATCAGTCTTCCTGTCCTCTGCCGTGTCTGATTTTTTGCCTGCAGGCATTGCATTATACCCAGCAGACCGGACTTGTCTTACAATCACATCTGCAATATTTGTTTGCGACTGAACGATCATTTTACCGGAAAGCAGATTTACCTGAACATTTTGAACGCCCTGAATCCTACTGACAACTTTTTCTATTCTTGCAGCGCAAGCAGCGCAGGTCATTCCTGTTATATTAAATTTCATTTCCATTATACAACACCGTCCACATTACAACAGAATAATTGACACTATTTTTATTTCATGATATTATTCTATCATACGTTAAAAAAAACACAAGAAGGAACCGTTTGTGTTACCACATTATTTTGCGAATTAACAAAATATATAAGGAGAATGAATATGAAAATTAAAGTTCTTTCAGACAGCACCTGTGATTTAAGCAAAGATCTGTTAGAGCAATATAACATCAGCACAATTCCTCTGACGGTTATTAAAGATGGCCAGGCTTTCTCTGACGGAATCAATATTAATGTAGATGAAATTTTTTCGCATGTCGACGCAGGCGGAGATCTGTGCACAACAACAGCAATCAACGCAAGTGAATATCAGCAATGGTTTTCCAAATATGCTGATGATTACGACGGAGTCATTCACATCAGCCTCAGCTCCGAGCTCTCATCAAGTTACCAGAACGCATGTATTGCTGCCGGAGAATTTGAAAATGTTCGTGTTGTTGACTCTAAAAATCTGTCCACAGGCCAAGGTCTTGTAGCAATCAAAGCATGTGAATTGATATCTGAATGTGATAATTTAGATATACTCCAAGCCAAAGTTCAGGAGTTTACCTCCAAAGTTGAATCAAGTTTCCTGCTTGACCGGCTGGATTATATGGTCAAGGGAGGCCGGTGTTCTGCCGCAGTTGCCCTGGGCGCTAATCTGCTGAATTTAAAGCCATGCATTGAAGTTAAAGACGGCAAACTTTCTGTTGTAAAAAAATATCGTGGAAGCTACCCAAAATGCCTTGCCACATATATTAAAGACAGACTCTCTGACCGGTCAGACATAGATGAAAACATCCTTTTTGTTACACGGACACCTGTTTCAAACGAGTGCATCGATGCGGTTTCCTCTGCTGTAAATGAATACTCTGTCTTTAAGAATGTATATTGGACAAACGCAGGCAGTACAATCTCGTGTCATTGCGGTCCGGGAACGCTCGGCGTGCTTTTTGTCAGAAAATAAACCGATTAATTCATTTTACGGAGCATTGAATAATGGATTACGCCGAAATACTGGATATTTCTGCTGAAGTAGGCTATCGACTTGCTATATCCGGAGCAGAGATATATAGGATAGAAGAAAGCATTTTACGAATCATGGATTCATACGGTGTCCACGCAGAAGCATTTGTAATACCCAACTGTTTAATCGTCAGCATTAAAACAGATGACGGAACGCCGATGACACAAATGCGCCGGATCAGCCATCAGGAAAACAACATTGATGCTGTTGAAAAATATAACTCATTAAGCCGTCGAATATGCGCAGAGCATCCGTCAACAAAAGAAGCGCTCGAGTGGATCAAACAGGTCGACAACTCACGGCGGTACTATCCTTTGATCTTTCAGCTGCTTGGATACTTTCTTGCCGCATGTGGATTTTCTCTCCTGTTTGGTGCAAACATTATAGAAAGCTTTTGCGCAGGTATCTGCGGGTTGGTTTGCGGTGCATTTACGGTATTTACAAAAAAACACACGATTAATCCTTTCTTTCAGACGATCTTCTCTGGATTCTTAATCACATTTGCGGCATATCTGTTTAGCCTGACACCGCTTTCTAACAATACCGATTCTGTTGTAATTGGCGCGCTGATGCTGCTTGTTCCGGGCCTACTGTTTACAAACGCACTGCGTGATATTATTCATGGTGATACAAACTCCGGTGTAAACCGGATCATACAAGTTTTTTTGATCGGTATTGCGATCACACTCGGCACCGGTGCTGCATGGAGTACTTTTAAGGAATTCTTCACCGAAACAGCAAGCACTGTACCAATCAGCTATCCTCTTTTGATAGAATGCATTGCATGTCTGATCGGCTGCATCGGATTTTCATTTATATTTAATATTTACGGATATGGATTTATACTTTGCGCGATTGGCGGTTCTCTTACCTGGATGGTATATTCCGTTGCAACAGCCTACGCCAGCGATCTTGTAGCCTATTTTTGCGCATCTCTCTTTGCAGGCGTTTTTTCCGAAGTAATGGCCCGTATCAGAAAATACCCCGCAATTTCCTATCTGTTCATTTCAATAATTCCTCTTATCCCCGGAACTGGTGTGTTCTATACAATGAACTATGCTATTCGCGGCCAAATCGCTCAGTTTGTGCATCAAGGATTATACACAATTGCTGTCGGTGGCGTAATCGCTGTTGGCATTCTGCTTGTTTATACCATATCCCGCGTCCTTGCTGCAAGAAAACATTGAATGCATAAAAAACGAGAGTCGAAAATCGACTCTCGTTTTTTTAACCTAAAAGGCACTTATAATTTCTGATAAAGTATTCTATACCGGAATATACCGTCGTTATAATTATAACCCAAACAATAATCAAATTCAGTTGCAAAAAAGTAGGAAATGCCATCATTATACACAAGCCGATCATCGTGCATGCTGTTTTAACTTTACCGCTCCAACCTGCAGCAATAACCTTATCCTTACCCACCGCAACCAATCTCAAGCCGGTTACAGCAAATTCGCGGGTAAGAATGATCATCAGTGCCCATGCAGGAAACATCCCCCACTGACAGAAAATCAGCATAGCCGCAATTACAAGTAATTTATCTGCCAACGGATCTAAAAATTTACCAAAATCGCTTATCTGATTATATTTACGTGCAATATGGCCGTCTATATAATCAGTAATACTGGCCACAATAAATATAGCGAGACTGATCCACATCCACAGGCCCGGTCTTGCTTGACTCATATACATAAAGACCATATATGCAGGAATAAATGCAATACGCGCCAATGTAATCTTACTTGCAGTTGTCATTGTTTAGTCCTCCACAGGATAACCGGACAAATCTCCGTCGATCAAACTATCGATTACAACCGTAATAAACAAGCCTTCATTAAGTGCTTCATCAGATGCAATCCATACCCGCCCGTCAATTTCCGGAGAATCCATATATGTACGTCCGTAAAATTGTTCAAAATCAGGATCGAATCCGTCAACAAGCACCGAGACGGATTTGCCGATCATTTGCGCATTAAAAGAGTCCATAATACGGGACTGAATACCCTCAACAATCTGTGCGCGTTCCTGAGCAACATGTTCATCCGGATGATCCATAAGCGCCGCAGGCGTTCCTTCCTCCGGGGAAAAAGGAAATGCGCCAACACGCTCTAAATGCTGTTCCTTCAAAAACTCGCATAATTGTTGAAATTCTT
>JAZNNK010000048.1:0-3017 GCA_045580205.1 Faecousia sp. | reverse complement strand
TATTTTGTTTATCTACTGCAACCACAGTTGGGTGTATTGATTATTTTATAATTTCTCCGTTCTTGCAATTTTTGTTTTTAAAATAGTTAAGGAAAGGTTCGCTGGATTCATGTTGGATTTGATTCATGCCTATGAGAATTTTCTCTCAAAGGTAAAAAGGGCATCGAACAATACAATATCTTCCTATATGCGCGATATTCATCAGTTTGCTGACTGGCTGCATAACGTTGAGGATAAAGATGTGATCGATGCAACACAACTGAATATCAGCCGGTACTTAACAGGGCTTGAACAAGAGGGAAAATCGGGCGCTACTATTTCCAGGTGTCTTGCAAGTCTTAAGAATTTTTATTCTTATGTTGTTTCTTCTGGCTTTTTGGAGAATACTCCGGTTACTGAGATACGTGTTAATAGGGGAGAAAAGAAGCTTCCACAGATATTGACCGGTAGGGAAATCGAGTTACTTCTTGCGCAGCCTGTATGCGTTGATGCCAAAGGCTACCGAGATAAAGCGATGCTGGAAGTAATGTATGCAACCGGTATTCGTGTTACGGAGCTGATTGATCTCGATGTTGATGACGTAAATATTCAACACGGTATCATTAAGTGCAACGGAACAAAAAAGACAAGATCGATTCCGCTTTATCCTGCGGCATTGCGTGCGCTCACAGTATACTTAAGAGACGTTCGTGATACAATGATCGCATCGCCAGACGAGCGTGCATTATTTGTCAATATAAGCGGTCAGCGCATGAGCAGACAAGGGTTCTGGAAAATA
The DNA here is from genome assembly GCA_045580205.1 of Faecousia sp. Taxonomy (GTDB): domain Bacteria; phylum Bacillota; class Clostridia; order Oscillospirales; family Oscillospiraceae; genus Faecousia. The sequence goes on along the minus strand of JAZNNK010000048.1, from coordinate 2,239 downwards.
TTAAAGCATTATCAGGACTCTGCACATATTGAAAAGGAAATCACGCCGCATACGCTCCGTCATAGCTTTGCGGTTCATCTGCTTGAAAATGGCGCAGATCTTGGCTCGCTACAAGAGTTGATGGGGCATAGTGATATCTCTTCAACACAGATGTATACACATATGCTCAATCAGAATCTCAAAAAAGTTTATGAAAAGTGTCATCCGAAGGCATAATAAAAAATCCCTGTCGTCCGACAGGGATTTTTTATATCATCAGATTCCGGTCATCGCAGCTAAGACGTCTACCTCGAGCTGTTGAATGTTTTTATGCATTGTGAGCCCTTCTGAAATATCAATATCTGTAAATCTTCCGTCATGCGTGCAGATAACTCTATTATTTTTTCCTTGCAACAGCATCTCTACAGCCAGATATCCCATTTTTGTTGCATTTACACGATCACGTCCGGTAGGGCAGCCACCACGTTGAATATGTCCAAGTACAGTTACGCGAGGATCAAGATCTATTTTTTCCTTAATTTTTGCGGCTATTTCGGATGCAGAGCCTGCGCCCTCGGCAACAACGATCATGTAGTGAGTAAAGCCGTTTAATCTTGCCTGGCGAATTTTCTCAATAACATCTTCCTCAAAATCAATCCGTTTTTCCGGTACCAATACAGCTGTTGCGCCGACAGCAAGGCCAACATACATGGCGAGAAAACCAGCGTTTCGGCCCATTACTTCAACGATTGAACAACGTTCATGCGATTGCATTGTGTCTCTGAGTTTATCGATACATTCAATCGCAGTATTTACAGCAGTATCAAAGCCAATGGAGTAATTGGTGCAGGAAATATCATTATCAATGGTCGCAGGAATACAAATTACATTCATCCCGTATTTGGATAGGGCAGCGGCTCCGCGAAAAGTTCCGTCGCCGCCGATAGCGATAATCCCATCAAGACCTAAAAAACGACAGGTTGAGGCAGCTTTTTTTTGACCGTCTTCTGTCATAAATTCTTTGCTGCGTGCAGTATAAAGGACTGTGCCACCACGATCAATGATGTGTGCTATATTTTTTTCATTTAATTGTATAATATCGCCGGCAATAAGACCGTTGTAGCCTCTTCGAATACCGTAGCATTCAATACCGTGATATAGTGCTGTTCGAACAACCGATCGAACACATGCATTCATTCCAGGCGCATCACCGCCGCTTGTAAGTACACCAATTCGTCTGATATTCATTATAGACCGTCCTTTATATATCTTTAATCTTAATAAACCTAATAGGGAAGCATATAATTTAGATCATTAGAAATTTGTCGTAAATCAAATTTACATTTATATTTACAGAAATTATAGCAAATCATCATTATATTAGATATATCATTATAAACATTATTTTTGCTTGATTAAATGATATTTTAAGATTATGATGATGAGAGGGAAGGATAACAAAACCTGTAAACATATTCTCGATCATTTTTAATAATGCTTCGAACTAACGCAACAAAATAAAAATTTTGTTGCGTTCGCAGTGGGTTTATGCTATAATACAAATATAAATACGTTTGCGGAGGCTTTTTATATGAAGAAATATCATGATTGCCCTCAGATATTAAAAGATTTCCTTACATATCATGAAACGATCAAAGGACAATCTCCTCGAACAATATCTGAATATTATTTAGATCTTCGCATGTTCTTTCGTTTTATGAAATTAATGAGATCAGATATGCCCATATATACAAATTTAGATGATATTAATATTAAGGACATTGATTTAGGTTTTATAGAATCAATTAACACATCAGATATCTTTGATTTTCTTTCTTATCTTGCAACAGATCGTACTGTTAATCCAAACTCTGCTGCACCAGAATATGGAATATCGCCGACCGCGCGCGCAAGAAAATTATCGGCGCTGAAATCCTTCTATAAATATTTGACGGTTCGCACAAAGCAGTTAACCGATAATCCTGTCGCAGATCTGGAGTATCCAAAATTGCGTAAAAGCCTACCGAAATACCTTACGTTAGATCAATCAACAGCGCTTTTGCAGGCCGTTTCCGGCGCCGATCAGACACGTGATTATGCTATTTTAATGCTCTTTTTAAATTGCGGAATCCGTCGCAGTGAGCTTGTAGGCTTAAATTTAACGGATGTATATGAGGATAGGATACGTGTTGTTGGCAAAGGTAATAAGGAACGATTCGTTTATTTTGGTGCCTCCTGCCGTAAAGCAATCGATGCATAC
>JAZNNK010000047.1:0-7336 GCA_045580205.1 Faecousia sp. | reverse complement strand
ACCACCGCCCAAGACTCTGTCAAGCTCACTGCTTCCAGTAGAAAAACGGATCTCGGAGTTATTATCGATCTCGTGCAGTATTTTTGCAGATCGCACCTCCCCTACCCGTGCAGCTCCTGAAGCGCCTTTCTTTGACTGTTTTTCAATATGCTCCTCAATACTGTTCCATTCACCGCAGGCACTACACCTTCCCTGCCATTTCGGTGTTTCGTTACCGCATGCCGTACAATAAAATACTGTTTTGGATTTAGCCATACTGACTCTCCCTGTGTATTTTTCTATATTATATCAGTCGTGGCTTCTACGGTCAAGATAATTGCTTATTTCTGTTGCAATCACACAACATAATTTTTTCTGATATTCATTATCTGTTAGCTTTGCCTCTTCTTCGTGGTTTGATATGAAGCCGCATTCAATTAAAATCCCGGTACATTCAATATTCTGCATCAGATAAATGCCCTTTGCTTGCTTGACAACGCGATTATTATTTTTATCAAGGACTTCTTTAATCCTGTTTTGTAAATCTTTTGCAAGTTCTATGCTATTACCTGTATCTGCATAAAATATTTGTGCACCATTATATCGATCATCGGAAAAATAGTTCTGATGTATGCTGACTAAAATTGCATTTTCTGTTTCGTTAACGATTTTTACCCGCTGTTTTAGATCTGACACTTTCTTAGCTGCAATCGTGCTGCCTTGCGTGTAGATTGATCGATCTGTTCTTCTGATCATTTTTGTTTTTATTCCAATCAGATTCATAATTTGTTCCATTTTCAGAGAAATATCAAGATTGATTTTGCTTTCAAGTATGCCTGTACATGATGTTGCGCCGCCATCCTCTCCCCCGTGTCCGGCATCAATAATAATGCATGTTCGGTCATCTTCTGCTGAGCTTTGTGAAAATACTGTAATTGCCCGATCACCATATACTCCAATCATTAAAAAAACGGCTAATACAAGGATGTATAGCGGAATTAAGGATAGAATTTTTGCCTTCTTTTTCATAATCAACACCTCGATTTAGAATATGCATAAAGTTGATATCAATGAACCTCCTGATGACAATGCACATAGTATGACACGGAATGACAAATTCCTAAATATGTTGAATGGAGGCAATATCGTTGAATGTTAATAAAAAGGAGAAATCAGGCAATGAAGGAAGATTGCCTGATATGGCTCCGTTAGCAAATCCCTATGTTCCCTTTCAAATAGAAAATCCTCCTCGCTATGAAGCCCGAAAGGCGCTTGTTCGCGGGACACTGTTTCCGGGATTAGACCTGCCGTTTATGGGTATGGTCAATAAGAATGAGCTGCCGGTAACGCCGCTTAGTGAGTTACAAACGCTTGGATTTGCAATTCAGGAATTGGCGCTTTATCTTGATACGCACAGAGATGATATGGAAGCACTGGAACTATACAGGACATTTCAAAAAATGTATGAGCAAGGAAAGAAAACTTACGAAAAAGAGTGTGGCCCTCTGACGCATATGTCTGAGTCGGAGGGTGGATATCAGTGGCTTGACGACCCCTGGCCCTGGGAATACGCAAAGAATCGGGAGGTATAATTATGTTTAATTACAGTAAAAAGTTACAGTATCCTGTTAAAATAGATAAGCCTAATCCTAAGCTGGCATCAATTATTATCTCTCAGTATGGCGGGCCGGATGGTGAATTAGGCGCATCGCTTCGATATCTTTCGCAGAGATATTCCATGCCGTTTGATGAGTTGAAGGGTTTATTGACGGATATCGGTACAGAAGAATTAAATCACTTAGAGATGGTGGGGGCAATTGTCCATCAGTTGACTCGAAATTTAAAGGATTCACAAATACAGGATTCTGCATTTGCCCCTTATTTTGTGGATCATACAGTCGGTGTATATCCTACGTTCGCATCAGGAACACCCTGGACAGCCGCAACTATGCAGGTTAAGGGAGATCCGATTGCTGATTTAACCGAGGATCTTGCAGCAGAACAAAAAGCAAGGGTAACCTATGATAATATATTGCGTCTAAGCGATGATCCGGACGTAAATAATGTTATAAAATTCTTGCGCGAGCGCGAGATCGTGCATTTCCAGCGTTTTGGTGAGGCAATACAGCTGCTTCGCGAAAAACTTAACCAGAAGAATGTGTATTATATGAATCCGGCCTTTGATATGTAATTTAAAACAAGCCACCGACATTTTGCCGGTGGCTTTTATGATTGATTTTATAAATATATATGTTATACTGTTTTAGAGAAATAAAACATACAAAATCTTCGCTTTAACAGGGATTTTGGAATTGGGAGATAAAAAATGAATCTAAAGAAGGCGTGGCATTTCATTATTGCGCATAAATTATCGGTTATTATTGCAGCAGTGCTTATTATTAGTAGTATAATTGCATGTGTGATTATATTGGCAAATAATATTCCGAACGATACTGATGCTGATATTTCAGGCTCTGAAAACGATGCAGTGGAATGGCCCTATGATGAAATTATTGTACCGGAGGATGATACATTAGGCTCTTATCTGCAAACAGACATTCATACGAATATGGATAATAATATTTTCATGGATTCCCTCATCTACACTGGTTATAACATTACAAAACACCGCGATGACGGCATGCTGTGGGAATATGTTCCATCGAAAAGCAAGGCTGGTCTTGGATATTTGTCTAATATAAGTTATGGCGCAGGCTGCAGCGGTTATGAAACCGATGAAAATTGCAAGCCGAATATTGCGGAATTTGAAAAAGGTAATTTGGTCTGCGCATCGTATGTAACCTATGTTTATTTTAATTATTTGCCGAATGTAGCAGGAATAGACACCTCAGTACTTACAAAGCCTACGAATTCCTATTGGGCCAATTCCTGGTATGAAGCTGCTAAAGATTGGGTTAATAAAGGTTATTCTGAGTATATTCCCTTTACATATGAGGTTATGGGCGAAATAGGCAGCAGCTTTATTCGTTTTAAATCATCCAGAGAGATTCCTGTTGGTTCGATTATTGTTTTTTGTGATCCGAAAACATCTATGAATCGTGGTGCGCATGTTGCTGTATATGCAGGATATGCCAACGGTTACGATTGGCTTTACCATCTTGGAAATGCCAATGGTCCTGAGTTTTGTTCCGTGCAGCGTATGAATTTTGGGCCGAATGCCCGTTGGCCGCTTGCTGTTATTACGCCGCCAAATATACTCCGCTTCTCCCCTGTTCTTGAGATCGAGCTTAAAGATGATTTAGGAAATCCGATTGTCGGCAGTGAATTTATTATAAAACATCTTGCGACCGGTAAACAGGAAAGCCTTGGTGTTACGGATGAGAACGGAAAGATCACGAAAAATGGTCTTACATATGGTGAATTTGAGCTTATTCAGAATGTTCCGGAAGGCTATATAAACAAAAAAGCATCCTGCCCGATAAGGCTCTCTGCCACGAATAACAGCCTGAAAACAGTAAGTATTATTAATGTGAAGGTACCATAAAAATTAAACCCTCAGATCAATCTGAGGGTTTAATTTTTATATATTGCGTCCAACAAGCTCTAAAGCCAGAAATTGCATGTAGTCAGTATTATCAAATATATCAAGTGCTTCAATGGCCAGAGTCGTATGTTCTTTGACAAGAGAGGCACATTTTTCCAACCCGTATAGATGAACGAATGTATTTTTATGATCATCCACGCCGATTGCTTTTCCTAACTGTTTTGCATCTCCAATAACGTCAAGCATGTCATCGCGAATTTGAAACGCCAAACCTAAATGGCGGGAAAAATGCTCAGCTGCCTTAATTTGTTTATCAGTTCCATTGCCGGCAAGTACGCCTAAAACACAGGAAGCCTGAATAAGCGCGCCGGTTTTGCGGCTTTGGATATCGATTACCTCCTGTTCGCTACATGCCCTTTCTTCGCTTTGCATATCAAGCTGCTGGCCGCCCACCATGCCGAGATCGCCGGAACAATGCGCAAGTACTTCAACAGCTTTAATTTTTACCTCAGAAGAGTATGGTGCTTTTGACAGGTATGAAAATGCTGCAGTTAATAAAGCATCGCCTGCCAGAACAGCGGTTGCTTCTCCGTATACTTTGTGATTTGTCGGCATACCGCGTCTGAGATCATCGTTATCCATGAATGGAAGATCGTCGTGGATTAAGCTATATGTATGGATCATCTCGACGGCTGCAGCGAAGTGAATTGCATCTTTCCATTCCGCACCACACATTTTGCAAAAATCAAAAACAAAAATAGGACGGAGTCGTTTTCCTCCTGCTAACAGGCTATAACGCATTGCGTCAAATAACTTTTTCTGTGGCTCGAAATCATATACAAAGCATTTTTCATTTAGAAATGTTTCAATATGATGCTTATATGTATCTGTTTGGCTATTAAAGGATTTATTCATCAGAGAATGCCTCCTGTGAGGTTTCTCCTGCCGCATCGGTGGTAATCTTAACAACATATAGCTCCGCATCTGTTAAAAGTTTTTCGCAGCGTCTGACAAGCTCTGTGCCTTCCTGAAACAATTTAAGAGACTCATCGAGCGGAATATCACCCCGCTCCATCGATCGGACAATTTGTTCTAAACGTTCAATACTTTCTTCAAATGTTGCGGATTTATTACTCATGATGATCTTCTCCTTACATCTGTAACATGCGCTGTAATTTCTCCGTCGCTGACGGAGACAGATACAGTATCACCTTTTTTAATAAACGATACAGAATTAACAACGCGATCTTGATTTTTAACAATTGCGTATCCGCGCGTAAGAACCTTTAGCGGGCTCATAGCATCAATCTTAGCGGCCAATGAAATATGCTTTTGTTTATATTTTGCAATGTTTTGATTAAGCGCAGCTTCCAAGTTGTTAGTATAATATGAAAGTAGCTGCCGTTTTTGTTTTATATAATATTCACAGCTATTTAAGGATGCAGATGCAGACAAAATAGATAAATGTTTTTTTGCAGCAGTAAGTCTGCGTGTTAACAGCAGCATCATTGATTCAGAAAAAGAATCTAAATTTTGATTTAAAAGATTTCTGTCCGGAACAGCAATTTCAGCTGCGTTAGATGGCGTAGCAGCTCTGACATCCGCAACATAATCAGAAATCGTTACATCCGGTTCATGTCCGACAGCGGAAATGACAGGGATTTGAGAATTATATATGGCCAATGCAACGCGTTCATCGTTAAAAGCCCAGAGATCTTCAATCGATCCGCCACCGCGTCCGACAATTAAAATATCAGCCAAACGATGCTCATTAGCAAGTGCAATAGCAGAGACGATTTCTGCAGGAGCTTCCTCTCCCTGTACTCTGACAGGATATAAAATAACATTAATAAGTGGGAATCTGCTACGGAGCACCTTAATGATATCATGCACAGCCGCACCGGCTTCACTTGTAATAATTCCGATTCTTTTGGGAAATTTCGGAAGCGGTTTTTTGTGTTCCGGATCAAATATGCCCTGTGCAGAAAGCTTCTTTTTCAATTGTTCAAACGCGGCTTGCAGATCTCCAACACCGTCTGCAAGTAATGCTGTACAGTAGAGTTGATATACGCCATCTTTTGGATATACCCCGATTTTACCGAACGCAATGATCTTCATTCCGTTATCTGGCTTAAATTTTATCCGGGATGCGTTCATACGGAACATAACGCATTTTAATGATGCATTTTCGTCTTTAAGCGTAAAATAGTGGTGTCCTGATGGATATATCTTATAATTACTGACTTCTCCACGCACACATACCGCAGAAAGAAAAGGATCTTTTTCGATGGAAGATCGAATGTATTCATTGACCTGAGAGATGGAAAAAATGTTTTGCTCCATATCAATCCTCCTGATTGCGATATGTAAGGACTGCCACACCCATAGCATTATCGGTAGAATATTGCGGTAATGCAAAAATCGGATCGATCGGCTCTACATACTTTCTCAACATAGCGTTTGATGCTACTCCACCGGAGAAAACAATTGGTAGATTAGGATATTGCTTTTTTGCAGCTAAGGAGGCACGCAAAATAATATCGCAAATGCAACGCATTGTGTAACCTGCAGTCTCTGTCGGATCATTACAATATTTGTAGTACTGCTGTGTTTTGTTTTCTACACCCGACAATGAAAAACACAAATCGTTGCACTTTACATGAAATACCTGGTCATCCGTAGCGTTCAGGCTTAATTCATCCAATTGCTTTCCTGCCGGAAATGATAAGCCAAGCATTACACCCGTACGATCGATCAGTTGACCAACAGATATATCAGATGTACCGCCGATTTTATTGCATGAAACACTTTTTTTCTCGGGTTCAACAAGCAGCAGTTCAGTCGTTCCACCGGAAAGATGCCAGGCAAGATGCGGAGTATCTAATATATCCATTCGACCTGCGCTCCAGGCAGATGCGGCAACATGTCCTTGCTGATGCGAGCAGCAATATAGCGGAACATGCAGCATATCAGAAAGCATCTTGGCATGAGAATATCCAACCATGAAGCAAGGCATATAGCTGCCTTCTACAGCTCTCGGCTGCGTGCTGACACCAACGGCAGAAATGTCCGATGCGTCAATATTGGAAAATAGCCTGCTGGAGAGGTCCGGCAGGCTATTTATATGTTGAAATACGGCATCGCTTTGGCGCAGTCCAAGAGCGCCTTGCTTTACCGGCAGTATCTTTGAACAATTTACGCCGTTTGTGCCATCAAAGACAGCGATAGATGATGTATAGTTACTTGTATCAATTCCTATGACACGCATTATTTTTCCTCTGAGGATATTCCTCTAACATAGGCGCCTAATATACCGTTAATAAAAGCGCCGGCCTCTTCCCCATCGTATAGCTTGGCAATGCGAACCGCCTCGGAAATTGCGACTCCTTGCGGCACATCATCAACATACAATATTTCAAAAATGGCAAGTCTAAGTATTGAGCGAGCTAATTTTGAAATTCTGGTTATATCCCACGATATCGAATATTTCTGAATTTCCTGATCCAGATAATCGACGCGATTGGATACCCCGGTAACTACATTGTCAATATAAGCCAATTGCGCGCGGTTTGGACGTTCAGAGTATACCTGATTTTCTTCTGAGAGCAGGCTATAATATGCCTTGTCCATACGCGTGTTGATAAGATCTACAGGCTCCTGTCCGGTAAAATCCTGTGAATAGACTAAATGTATCGCCAATTCTCTGGCATTTGCCCTTGTCATATTAAAACCTCATTGACGAACAATGCCACAAATGTTGACATTTACGGAAGCGATCTTAACACCTGTCATGGATTGTAAAACATTTGTAATAGCATCTTGAACAGCCTTTGCTACATTAACAACACTCTG
>JAZNNK010000046.1:0-2419 GCA_045580205.1 Faecousia sp. | reverse complement strand
GACTGATTTTTCATATTCGCTAAATTCTGATAGCTCATCTCCCTCACCCAGTTCATCGCGGATTGCCTTCATTTGTTCGCGTAAATAATAATTTTTTTGGTCTTCATCAATTTGAGCCCGTGTCTTTTCCTGAATATCGGTCTCATAATGAAGCATTTGAATTTCCTGGCGAAGTAAATGGATCGTTTTTTCAAGACGTCGAATAGGATTTAACTGTGATAAAAGCTTAACTTTGTCGGCATAGTCAATGCTGGAATTTTGCGCAATGGTATCAGCAATATATCCGCAGTCATCGGATGAGATAATACGAAGCTGGATCCCCTGTACCGGATGTTCTGCTAAAGAAATGTAGCTTTCATAAAGCGAATTGGCTTCTCTGCGCATAGCCTTGGCACGCAGAGTATCCGTACAATCAATCTCCTGTATTGTATTAACTATACCGGTCATAAACGGTTCATAATGCGTAAATTCCGTAACCTTTGCGCGGCATACACCTGTTACAAGCACGCGAATATTTTTATTTTGCGATTTTAATATCTGTTTAACCTTAACGACTGTTCCAATCGGATATAATCCGGCCTCATGCGGATCGTCTTCCTCAATATTTTTTTGAGGGATCAGCATAAGTGTCTGGTCGTGCCTCATTGCCTCCTCAAGAGCGAGCGCAGATTTGATACGGCCGATATCAAAGTGAATCGTTTGTCCGGGGAAAACAACAATGCCACGCAATGCCAGGATTGGCATTTTTTCGGACATAATAATTTCACTCATACGGTACACCTTCCTTTGTGTTGCGTAAAAGGGGGTAGATATCTACCCCCTTTAATAAATGTTAGCTTCCCGTGCTGATTTTAGCACGCGTCTTCGTTTTGCTACGAATAATTTTCGGTTCTTCTCCTTCAATGCATTCAGGCGTGATCACTACTTTTTGAATAGAAAGATCAGAGGGAATAACATACATGATTTTTGTCATAGTCTCTTCCATAACCGCACGCAGACCACGCGCACCTATCTGACGGTCAATCGCCTTTTGAGCAACAGCCTCAAGTGCTTCCGGCTGTATCTCAAGTTCAACATTATCCATCTTCAATAATTTTTCATATTGTTTCGTAAGTGCATTTTTGGGCTCAACTAAAATGCGGACAAGATCTTCTTTTTTTAGGTCTTTCAGGCTTGTAATAACCGGCAGTCGGCCTACAAGCTCGGGGATAATTCCAAATTTCAGAAGGTCATGCGGCTGCACCTTTGAAAGCAGTGTCCCGATATCTCTGTCCTTTTTGCTTTGAACGGGAGCATCAAAGCCAATCGCAGAGCGGTCTGTGCGCGTCTCAATAATTTTGTCCAGTCCGTCAAATGCGCCGCCACAAATAAATAGAATATTTGTTGTATCAACCTGTATTGTTTCCTGCTGAGGATGTTTTCTTCCGCCCTGTGGAGGAACATTTGCGACAGTTCCCTCAAGAATCTTTAAAAGTGCCTGTTGGACACCCTCGCCGGATACATCCCTTGTAATAGAGGTGTTTTCGCTTTTTCTTGCAATTTTATCCATCTCATCGATATAGATAATACCGCGCTGTGCAAGAGAAACATCAAAATCGGCAGCCTGCAACAGACGAACAAGGATATTCTCAACATCATCTCCAACATAGCCTGCTTCTGTCAATGTTGTTGCATCCGCAATCGCAAACGGAACGTCCAAAATTTTTGCAAGTGTTTGTGCAAAAAGGGTTTTACCGGATCCTGTTGGTCCAATCAAAAGGATATTGCTTTTTTGGAGTTCTACATCAGGATCAGAATCAAGATAGATGCGTTTATAGTGATTATATACGGCAACAGAAAGTGCAATCTTCGCGTCTTCCTGTCCTATAATATAATTGTCCATATACGCCTTAATTTCCATAGGTGTCGGTAGATTTTCCGGCATTGCACATTGTGCATCTGTACGCAGCAAATCGCAACAAGTCTCTACACAATCACTACAGATATATACATCGGGGCCAGCAATTAAACGTGCCTGTGATTCCCGTTTTCCGCAGAAGGAACAACAGATTTGCTGTTCATCTGTTTTTGCCATACATCAGGCACCGCCTTTCCTTAAAATCAGTGATGTTCGATCACCTTATCAATAATGCCAAAATCTTGGGCATCTGTAGATGTCATAAAATTATCACGTTCACAAGCCTCGGTTACTTCTTCTACACTTTTACCTGTATTTTGGGCAAGAATAGTATTCATGCGCGCCTTGATCGTTTCAAGACGCTTCATATGAATCGCCATGTCCGTGATTTGTCCCTGTGTACCGGCGGAGGGCTGATGAATCATGATCTCAGCATTCGGAAGAGCCATGCGCTTTCCTTTTGTACCTGCCGAAAGCAGGAATGCGCCCATTGATGCAGCCATTCCGACGCAAATTGTTGCA
>JAZNNK010000045.1:0-6147 GCA_045580205.1 Faecousia sp. | reverse complement strand
TGCTATACCTAATGTCATCTCAGTCTGGCCGAAGCCTTCATGGATACGAAGACCGGTTGCTTTTTCAAACTGATAGAACACCTCAGGGTTGAGCGCCTCGCCGGCAGTGGTCGCATGATGAATGGAGCTTAAGTCAAAACGGCTCAGGTCCTGCTTAATCAGCATGCGGTACATAGTCGGCGGAGCGCAGAAGGTAGTAATGTTGGATTTAGTAAACATGGGCAGAATCTTCTCTGCGTCGAAGCGGTCAAAGTCGTATGTGAATACCGCGCCTTCACACAGCCACTGGCCGTAGAGCTTGCCCCATAGAGCCTTACCCCAACCGGTTTCAGAAATGGTGAAGTGAAGACCGTTACGCTCGCACAAATGCCAGTAGCGGGCAGTAACATAGTGGCCCAGTGCATACTTATAGGAATGCATAGCCATTTTGGGATAGCCTGTGGTGCCGGAAGTAAACAGCATCAGCATCGGGTCATCACCGCAGGGCGCATCTTCTGCACGTACATAGCGGCGGCTGAATAGACCATATTCTTCGTCGAAATCATGCCAGCCGTCCCGCTTGCCCCCTACAAGAATTTTGGTTAGTTGCATATTACAGGATTTTTCGGCCAGCTCTACCTGCGAGGCGGTATCACCGTCTGCGGTACACAAAATTGCGGAAACACCGCCTGCTTCAAAACGGTAAACAAAGTCGTGCTCCATAAGCTGGTTGGTTGCTGGAATGGCTATAGCGCCCAGTTTATGCAAACCTAAAATAGCATACCAGAACTGGTAATGGCGCTTCAGAACCAGCATAACACGGTCGCCCCGTTTAATGCCCAGAGATTTAAAATAGTTAGCACATTGGGAGGAGGCATCCTTCAGATCTTTAAAAGTGAAACGCCGTTCTGTCATATCGTTTGCAATATGAATCATAGCCAGCTTCTCAGGGTATTCACGGGCAATTGCATCGACTGTGTCAAAGGCAAAGTTATACCGATCTGTATTAGCGTAGTTGAGTCCTGTCAGAATACCGTTTTGGTCTTCATTTGCCCATACAAATTCGTTGCAGAGCAGCCGCTGTTCGCCGGCCGAACCTTTGTTGACGCGCTGAGAGGGAAGTGTCATTGTGGTATCACGCTTGTCGCTTGCCATGATCATGGACAAAAACACGCAGTCGTTACCGTCAATGGCGATCATGCCGTGCGGGGTGGAGGACTTATAGAAGATCGAGTCGCCTTCGCGGAGAACCTCTTCATGCTCGCCTACACGTATACGCAGAGCACCTTTGAGCACGAGGTTAAACTCCTGCCCGTCATGCGTAACGGTGTGGATGGGCTGGTTCTGCAGCTCTTCGGAATATTCATAAGTTACATAGTAGGGTGTTGCTAATTTGCTGCGGAACATGGGTGCCATATCCTGAATAGTAATGCCGTCCTCACTGGCAGTGGTCAGTCCTTTGCCTTTGCGTGTAACCGTGTAGCCGGACAGCTTGGCACTATGACCTTCCAGCAGAACAGTAATTTCTACGCCGAAGGATTTGGCGCATTTATGTATAAATGTAAAGGGCAGATCGACCGTGCCGGATTCATATGTACGATAGATGTCCAGAGATACCTCGGTCAGCTCTGCCATTTCTTGCTCGCTATAACCAAAAATCTCACGCATTTCCCGGATACGGGCAGCAATGTCCATTAGTTGCGTCGATGTATTTTGGCTAAACATAGTGATCATTCCTTTCTGAAAACAAAAAATCGTCTCAAGAACAGATCTTGAGACGAGTAAAATTATACCCGCGTTACCACTCAAATTACGGCTGAGCCGTCCCTTCAGACTCCAACAAGTCCTATCCCTTAACGCGGGCGTACGGGAGAACCTGGCAAATGCTCGGCGCTCCGGCTCGGAAGTGATGGGTCTGATTGCATCGGGTCATCGGCTTTCACCAAGCGCCGACTCTCTGGGGATCCGGGGTGCAGGACCGTCTTCGTCATAGCTTTTATAATATTGATGATACTATATCATGTCCGTCAGCAAAAGTCAAATGTTTTTCTGACAAAGAACGCGAATGTTTGTCTTGTTTTTTTGTTTAAAATTGCAAAGATTACAAATTAAGATAGTTTTTGTTGACAAATAGAACGGTTTGTGTTTAAATAACATCAATAAAAAATCATAAAGACATTGACGGAAAATTTGCCTTTTTGAAAGCTTCAGAGAGTCGGCGTTTGGTGCGAGCCGATGCGGAAGAAAATGGCGATCTGATTCCTGAGTCGGCTCTGCAAACGCTGCGGTCAGTAGTGGAGCCCGGGTTCTCCCGTTATAGGGATAGGACTTGTTGGAGTCCGATGAGTGATTTCCCTATGGGGAATAATCAGGGTGGTACCGCGAAGTTTATTTCGTCCCTGAGGTCAGATTGACCTCAGGGATTTTTTATTTCACACGGTGGGGGAGAAAATTATGAACAGAGTAAAAATCAGCGATGTAACGATGAAGCAGGCCGGATCCGGTGTTTCTCTGTCTTTTAAGGAGAAGATCGAACTGGCGAAGCTTTTGGATAAGCTGGATGTTTCTGTGATTGAATTGGAAGGAATCCGTAATAGTAAGGTTGATACTTTGCGGATCAAGTCTATTGCCTCTGTGGTTGGGACAAGTATTGTGGCAGTCCCTGTACAACTTGATGAAGGCAGTGTGGAGCTGACATGGAATGCACTGCGTTCTGCCAAGCATCCACGCCTGCAGGTTTGTGCGTCTGTCAGCTCTGTGGGTATGGAGTATCTTTATCACAAAAAGACGGAGGCTATGTTGCAAACGGTTTGTAATATTGTTGCTGCTTGTAAGGTCTGTTGCCCGGATGTAGAGTTTATTGCAGACGATGCGACCAGAAGCGACCCTGTATTTTTGGCACAAATTTTAACGACTGCCATCGATAACGGCGCCACTACCGTTACGGTGTGTGATACTGCCGGTACGATGATGCCGGATGAATTTGCGGATTTTTTAAAGGGGTTGTATGAAACTGTCCCGGCTCTGAGAACTGTATCCTTGGGCGTTTCATGCGCGAATGAACTGTCTATGGCAGATGCGTGTGTAATTGCTGCGGCCCGATTGGGTGTCGGTGAGATCAAGGCGGCAGCATATCCGGTCAGCGCAGCCTCACTTTCCAATGTCTCCCGGATTCTTTCGTCCCGGGGGGACAGTCTCGGCGTGGCTTGCTCTGTGCGTGTAACACAGCTTAACCGTATCGTTGATCAGATCACATGGATGTTCCAGACCGGCCGCAGCAAGAATTCGCCCTTTGATAACGGTGTGCAGCAGGAGGATGCCGGTATTTATCTGACGGCGCATGACGATCTGTCTGCTGTTTTGAAGGTCGTGGAGGCAATGGGATATGATTTGTCTGAGGATGACGGTGTTAAGGTCTATGAAGCATTCCGCAGCATTGTGGCAAAGAAGGAAAAGCTGGGAGCAAAAGAGCTTGATGCAATCGTAGCATCTGCTGCAATGCAGGTACCTTCGATATACCGCCTTGATACATATGTCATTACTGCCGGAAACACTATTTCTGCTACGGCACACTTAAAAATGCATAAAGGCGATACACTGGTTGAGGGCGCCTGTATCGGCGACGGTCCGATCGATGCTGCCTTTTTGGCAATTGAATCAATCACGGGATGCCATTATGAACTGGATGATTTTCAGATTCAGGCAGTAACGGAAGGGCGCGAGGCGATGGGTCAGGCTGTTGTAAAGCTTCGCTCGGGCGGCAAGCTCTATTCCGGAAAGGGTATATCTACAGATATTGTTGGTGCCAGTATCTATGCTTATATCAGCGCGCTGAATAAAATTGTTTATGAGGAGGAATATGTATGAATCTCTCCTTTTCAACACGCGGCTGGCCTGAATTATGCTGGGAAGAGTTAGTTGAAACAGCCCGTGAGATGGGCTTTGCGGGCATTGAAATGTACAACCTGCCAAAGTTTGATCCTATGCTGGAAAAGGGTGGCCCGTTTCACAAGCATAAGGTGGCAGCAACCGTTCGGCAATTGCGCGACTGCAAGCTGTCAATTCCATGTTTTGATACGTCAGTTGATCTGTCAGAATCTGATGAATGTGTGGAGATTATACAGAACCTTATGCAGGTGGCACATGATGCACATGTACCTTATGTCGTTGGCTGCGCGCTGCAGGATCATGAGGAATTGATTCGAAAGAATCTTACTGTGCTGGAAGCTGCTGCTGAAAAAAACGGTGTAATCCTTTTGATCAAAACCAGTGGTATTTATGCCGATACCGGCCGCCTGCGTAAAATGCTTGAGAGTTTTGCAAGCGATCATATGGGCGCGTTGTGGGATATGCACCATCCGTACCGCGATTTTGGGGAGAGTGCCGACACAACGATCAAGAATCTTGGCACATATGTAAAGCATGTTCATTTGCGTGATTCCGACGATAAGGATACATACAATCTCATCGGCGAAGGCACGATGCCTGTGGAGGAAATGATCCGTGCGCTGTCTTCTATTAATTATGACGGGTTTGTTTCTTTAGAGTGGAAGCCGGAATGGATGGAGGATTTGCAGGACAAAGATGTTATTTTTCCGCATTTCGTCAATTATATGAGCCGTTTTGGCAGTACACGCAGTCGAAAGAAATCGCTGTATTATAACCACGACGGGTCAGGTCAATATGTTTGGAAAAAAGATGACCTGATCGATCTGACATTCCCGCAGGTGCTGGACCGAATGGTGGAGGAATTTCCGGATCAGTATGCGTTTAAGTATACCACACTCGATTATACCCGTACTTATGAGGAGTTTCGCGAGGATGTTGACCGGTTTGCCCGCGCATTGGTCTCTTTGGGTGTGCGCCCGGGAATGAAGGTCGCGATCTGGGCAACCAATGTGCCGGCATGGTACATCACCTTTTGGGCGACAACGAAGATTGGTGCGGTGCTTGTTACGGTCAATACGGCATATAAGATCCATGAGGCGGAGTATTTGCTGCGGCAGTCCGATACGCATACGCTGGTAATGATCGAATCGGCGCTTGATTCCAATTATAAAAAGATCATCAATGAGATTTGTCCTGAAATAGAGAAAACAAAGGCGGGCGAGCCGCTGCATTGCCGGCGTCTTCCGTTTTTGCGGAATGTGATTACGGTAGATTTTTCTCAGCCGGGCTGTCTGACGTTCGATGAGGCAATGGACCGCGCGGAGCTGATACCCATTGAGGAAGTACATCGCATGGCGGCAAATGTCCGCCCGGATGATGTGTGCAATATGCAGTATACATCCGGTACGACCGGTTTTCCAAAAGGTGTTATGCTGACGCACTTTAATGTGGTCAATAACGGTAAGTGTATTGGAGACCGGATGGGTCTTTCAACTGCTGACAGGATGATGATTCAGGTTCCGATGTTCCACTGTTTTGGCATGACACTGTCTATGACATCGGCTATGACACACGGTGCGACTATGTGTCCGATGCCGTACTTTTCGGCAAAGGCATCGCTTGCCTGTATCAATCAGGAACGGATTACGTGCTTTAACGGTGTGCCGACGATGTTTATCGCCATGTTTAATCATCCGGACTATCGTAAGACGGACTTTTCCTGTATGCGTACCGGAATTATGGCGGGCGCTGGATGCCCACCTGAATTGATGCGGCGCGCAGCTCAACCGGATGAGATGAACATGTATGGTATCGTTTCTGTATACGGCCAGACTGAATGTGCCCCGGGCAATACGATGTCCTCCTGGACCGATCCTCTGGATGTCCGGACCGAAACAGTTGGTTATGATTTTCCGCATGTTGAATGTAAGATCGTTGATCCTGAGACCGGAATGGAGGTCGGGCCCGGCGTAAATGGTGAGTTCTGCGCCCGAGGTTATAATACCATGAAGGGGTATTATAAGATGCCTGAGGCTACCGGCAATACGATCGATGAAGACGGCTGGCTGCATTCCGGAGATCTGGCTTGTAAGGATGAAAACGGAAATTATCGCATTACAGGCAGACTTAAGGATATGATCATTCGCGGCGGTGAAAATATTTATCCCAAGGAAATTGAGGAATTTATTTATACGCATCCTGCGGTCAAGGATGTGCAGGTCATCGGCGTGCCAGATAAGAAATACGGCGAGGAGATTTTCGCAAGTATTATATTGAAGC
>JAZNNK010000044.1:0-2242 GCA_045580205.1 Faecousia sp. | reverse complement strand
GCTTGGCAGCTGTTGTTATCAAAGGCTTAAAAATAAAAACGGGTCATCGTATGCTGTAATTGCGATTGCTGCTGTACTTTTGCTACTGTGCATTTGCACATTAGCAAGTCAGAGCTACAATCCGTTTATCTATTTCCGATTCTGAGGAGGGCAGAAGCATGAAGACAAAAAAATCTGATATTTTGCTTTGTGTTCTCTTCTGCGGATTTCTCTTTGGTATGTTTGCTCTGTATCTGCTGCTTCCGCAAAAGGAATTTTCCGAAAAGGAAAAGCGTTATCTTGCAGAAAGGCCTGTCTTGACTTGGGATACACTGCTCTCCGGTGCGTTTTCTGAGGATGTTGAAACGTATCTTGCTGACCATATTCCTGCCAGAGACTTTTTTGTAGGGCTTTCGGCGTATTATGATCTGTTAACAAACCGGCAGGTTACAAAGGATGTCTATACGGCAGAAGGAGACCGCCTTGTCGAAGCACCGAAGCTGTGGGATGAGAAAACTGCGCAAAAAAATATGAATGCGATCAATCGTTTTGCCGAATCGATCGGTAAGAATATTGATCTGATGATCGTTCCCTCTGCCGGTTATATTCTGCAGGACACAATTTATGGCCTTAAAGATCCTTATGCTGATCGTGAGATGATCGATAAGATCTACGCGATGGCGAAGGAGAATGTTGTCTGCCGGGATATTGTCAGTGTTTATGAAGGGGATGCGGATAAGCAGTCTCTGTATTACCGTACAGACCATCACTGGACAAGCCGGGGCGCATACCTTGCTTATAAGACCTATATGCAAAAGCTTGGCCGCGATTATCTCAGCGAATCCGCCTTTACCGTCGAAAGACATGACGGCTTTTACGGCTCTACCTATGCGCGCAGCGCGCTGTGGCTTTATCCGAGTGAGCGGATCGAGCTTTGGAAAACAGACGCAGCATTAACTGTGCGCAACGGTGAGTCCAAGGATGCACATTCCGGTGTTTTCTATACAGAGCGACTGCAGGAGCTGGATAAATATACGGTTTATCTTGATGGCAATCATTCTACTGTGCGGATTGATAATCCGGAAGCTGCGGGAAAAGGGAAGCTGCTTGTGATCCGTGATTCCTATGCAAACTGTCTGGGTACTTTCCTTGCAAATTCCTATGAGACGGTCGTTTTGGTCGACTTGCGCTATTATAAACTTGCTGTATCAGAGCTTTTGGCGCAGGAGGAGTTTGACGATATACTCGTTTGTTACAGTCTCGGTAATTTTATGACCGATACCAATATGATCTGGCTTCGCTGAATAGTTTTTATCCCTCCGGGCAAATTAAGTCCGGAGGGATCAGTTTTATGACAGAACGCGAATATCAAAAATTGGTGCAGAGCATGGCACCAAAGTCTCCGATTGTAAAGGATTGCATAAATGCATTCTGGATCGGAGGGCTTATCTGTGCGATCGGTCAGCTTATTATGAACGGCTTTCAGACAATAGGTCTTGACGAAACTAACGCAGGTACAGCAACATCGATGACGCTTGTGGCAATTTCCGCATTACTGACAGGACTGAGCCTGTACGATAATATTGCAAAGCACGCAGGTGCCGGCACACTGGTCCCAATTACCGGTTTTGCAAACTCCATCGCTGCACCCGCAGTGGAATTTAAGACTGAAGGCTTCATCCTGGGTGTTGGCGCGAAGATGTTTACAATAGCCGGCCCGGTGATCGTGTATGGAGTGTCGGCAAGCGTAGTTTATGGTTTAATATACTGGATTTGTCAAATGTTCAAATAAGCAAAAGGCTTGACCAAATCGGTCAAGCCTTTTATTATATTAGGATCTAAATTTGCCGCACTTTTTGCACTGACCATAGTTCAGATTATTGCTTGTTCCGCAGTTTTTACATATCCAATTTCCGGAGGACGGCTTTTCGAGTGAAGCAGAGGTTATGTCGTTGTTATGTGTGCTTGTGTTGGTATGTACAGTTTTAGAGATGTCGCTATTTGCTTTGTTTAGATTATTAATTTCGCTGTGTAACACAAGGTCAGGTAAGGCTGCGACCATACAGTAGCCAGCTACTCCTAAAAGAAAGCATAACCAAAAATATGAGGATCTGTAGTGCCCCTTTTCCTCAGCAATGGATGCGAATTTGTCTGCCATAATACCTTGGATAATTAATGCAACAATCAGACCAAATATGTACCAACCCATAGTTTACACCTTCTTTCCTTTAGTATAAAAAGTACGCAGCCGAAGCTACGCACG
>JAZNNK010000043.1:0-3121 GCA_045580205.1 Faecousia sp. | reverse complement strand
CCGTATTCCCGGTCTTTCCGTTGCAGTTGCACACGGCAAAATGGGCGAAGATGCCCTCAGCGATGTGATGCAGGCTATGGCTGACGGTGATATCCAGGTGCTTGTATGCACTACTATTATCGAAACCGGTCTGGACATTCCCAATGTGAATACCCTGATTATTGAAAACGCAGACCGTTTTGGCTTAAGCCAGCTTCATCAGCTTCGCGGTCGTGTCGGACGCTCAACCCGCAGAGCATATGCATATTTAACCTACAAACCTGAAAAAAATCTGACTGAGATCGCAGAAAAGCGACTTTCTGCAATCCGGGATTTTGCGGAGTTTGGTTCGGGCTTTAAGATCGCTATGCGGGATCTGGAAATTCGCGGCGCCGGCAATCTGTTAGGTGCTGAGCAATCCGGCCACCTGATGAGTGTTGGTTACGATATGTACCTGAAGCTCCTGGACGAAGCTGTTCTGGAGGAAAAAGGTGCTGCCCCCAAGGCGCCGGAATGTACTGCTGACCTGAATGTCACCGCCAATGTAGACCAGGGCTATGTCAGCCGCGGCGAAGAACGAATGGATCTGTACCGCAGAATGGCGGCTATCCGATCCGATGCCGATGCCGATGATCTGCTTGATGAGATTGTTGACCGCTATGGTGATCCTCCCAAGGGTGTGCTCAACCTGATCGATATTGCTTTGCTGCGTGCCAATGCCAGAAAACTGGGCATAACAGATATCCGCCAAAAAGGGCCGGATGTGATGTTCACATTGCACACGATGCCTTTGGAAGCGGTCAGTATGCTATGCTCCGATCCGGATTACAAATCCCGTGTTACCTTCGTTCCCAATGCAAAACAGCCCACTTTACGGCTTCGCCTGGCGCAGTCTGTTGACAGCTTACGGCAGGCAAAAGTATTTATTGCCCGTTTTGGAAAATATTACAGCACGGATTCCAATAAATAATGATTGCGGATTTCAACATTCCGTGTTATAATAGCTTGAATTCCTTTTATAGTCCAAAAGGAAAGGAGAATGTATCATGACAAATAAAAAGTCCGGCGCCCGAAACCGGGACATTGAAGAACTGGAGAAATCTTTCCAGAGCCTTGCCGGTTCTCATAAAGCAAGAAACGGAAAATATGCCTCCAAAGGCATTTCCTTGAAGCAAATTCTTCCTCTGGCGCTATGCTTGCTTCTTATTGTCGCTGTCGGTATCGGCATTTTTGCCTACCTGCGACTGCAGAGCACCCAGACCATTACTACCAATATTACCGTTGTTGGTGTTGATGTAAACGGCATGACCCGTGCAGAGGCAGAAGAAGCTGTTGATGCAGCCTTTAAAAACCTTTACAACAAGGAATCGGTCACTGTTCGCGTTGAAGATCAGACTGTTGAGATCCCCGCTTCTGCATCTATGGTATCGTTGGATGTAAAGGGCGCTGTGGATGCAGCAATGAAGTATTCCCGTTTCCATGCAGATAAAAAGGCGTTGGATGTTTCCGCCTATATTACTGTAAATAAGTCAGCGGTCAGAAGTCTTCTGAAAACGCTTGGAGATCATTTTTCCTCCAAACTGACACAGACTACCTACAGCTTTACCGGTACAAAACCTACTACGGTAACTGAAATTGATGAAGCTGCTGCTGTTTCCCTGGTGATCACAAAGGGTACTCCCGGCATCCGACTGGATCTGGATCTTCTGTATCTGGAAGTTATTGCTGCTTACAGCAATGCACAGACTGAAGTCACCTATGAATGTTCCCGTACTGAGCCTGACGAACTGGATTGGGCTTACATCAGCAGCACAAACGGCATCAATCCCGTAGAAGCAGTTATGGACCCTGAGACCTTTGAGGTCAGCGGCGGAACATACGGTTTTATCTTTGATCCGGTTAAGGCAGAAGAAGCTGTGAACAACGCTCAATATGGCGAAACTGTTACGATCGCCTATGAGTGGGTCAAACCTCAAAATACTGCCGAAGAACTGAAAGCTGCACTGTTTAAGGATAAACTTGCTACCTACACTACCAAGGCCGGTAGTGATTACAACCGAAATATCAATTTGAAGCTTGCTGCTGAAGCTTGCAACGGCATTGTGCTTTACCCCGGTGATGTGTTCAGCTTTAACAAGACTTTGGGCGAACGCACCACCGCCAAGGGTTACAAGCCTGCCACCTCCTACATAGCAGGTGAATCCGTTCCCGATATCGGCGGGGGCATCTGTCAGGGTGCAACCACGATCTACTACTGCGCCGTTGTTTCCGACCTGGAGATCGTGGAGCGGTATCCTCACGGCTATGCCTCCTCCTATACCCCCCACAGCACCGATGCAACCGTGTTCTGGCCCAGTGTTGATTTTAAATTCAGAAACAACACCGATTATCCCATTCGCATTGAGGCATCTACCAACAAAGGACATGTTACTGTTTCTTTGATCGGTACAGATACAAAAGATTACTACGTAAAATTTGAGTATCGAGTTACTGAATATATCGAGTATGAAGAGGTTATTCAGGAGATGCCTGCCGATAACGAAAAGGGTTTTAAAGACGGCGATGTAATTACTACGCCCTATTACGGCTACAAATCCGAAAGCTATCGAGCCAAGTATGACAAAGAAACTGGCAAGCTGATCGAACGGAAGCTGGAAAACAAAGATACCTATAATAAACGGGACAAGGTTGTCTGTAAGATCGTAGACGAAACTACAACGGGCCCCTCCGAAGGAACAGATCCCACTGAGCCGCCGGTAACAGATCCCGATATTACCGTTCCTCCGGTTTCAGATCCCACTCCCACCGAACCTCCGCTAACACAGCCCCCCGTAACGGAAGCACCTTCCACAGAGGCTCCTTCTACAGAGGCACCGGCAACCGAGCCGCCCGCCACCTCTCCACCTGCCACAACACTTCCGGTCACAGAAGCGCCACCGCCCCCTGATCCGGAAACCGGTGGCGATGTAACCGAATGATTTTAAGACGGACTGAACATTCAGTCCGTCTTATTCTTTTATGCATATCTTTTGTATATTTATAAGTAATTCATTTTCTATATCTTCGTTGTATATTCGCATATCTAATGTATAAGTGAATGTTTTTGTGTATATGGTTGTTTTTTTTATGAAAATTCAGATGC
>JAZNNK010000042.1:0-5381 GCA_045580205.1 Faecousia sp. | reverse complement strand
AGCCCGCAGCGGCATTTCTGGGGTTGGCAAAGAGTGGCTTTCCTTCATTTTCCTGAATGGAGTTTAGGCGTTCAAAGCTTTTTTTCGGCATATACACCTCGCCACGTACGATCAGTCTTCCGGAAACATTTGGTACTGTCATAGGAACAGAGCGGATCGTCTTTATATTTTCCGTAACATCTTCACCAATCGTCCCATCACCACGCGTTGCGCCTCTGACAAATTTACCGTCAACATATTCAAGTGCAACAGATAGTCCGTCAATTTTAGGCTCCACAGAAAAATCAGCATTGGGATGTTCCTGTGTAATTTTTTTTAGAAATGCAGAGAGCTCTTCCATAGAAAAAACATCCTGCAAGCTCATCAGTGGCACAGCATGCGATACCTTTTCAAACTTATTAAGTGCTTCTCCTCCAACGCGGTTTGTAGGAGATTCTGCCATAACAAGCTCCGGATTTGCCTTTTCTAATTCCTCAAGCTCACGTAAAAGCATATCGTATTCAAAGTCGGGCATAACGGGATCGTCCATGACATAATATCGATAATTGGCATCATTTAAGATTTTACATAAAGATTCTATTCTCTCTTTTGTGCTCATCATTTGCCTCCGGTTTGAAAGAATGTATCGGGGACTTGCCCAACTATGATTGTTTCTGCAACAACTACCTGACTTGAGATCGTAAAGCTATCCGTTTTTCCGAGAACAAGAATCGTTACATCGATACTGACCTGCATAGATAATTGGTGTAAGGTTTGATTGATTCCTGCCTCTGTAAAATTACTTGTAAAGGATGCATCAGAATTGCGAATTGATATAATCTCTACCGGAATACACGGTCCCCTTCCCGAGAAGAATTCCGGAACGAACAAGCTTCCGATCGGGACACCTAATTCTGATGTATCCAATGCCAGTATTTCATCATTTATAATATTAAGTGTATCTGTCTTGAGTCGGTTAACTTCGCTGATATTCGTCTTAAGCGCAGTGATGCGTCCATTCAGATCCTTTTCAAAATATACGATTCGATCATATTGAACATTTCCCTCTTCGATCTGCAAATCAATCGCATCGTTGATAAGGTCTGATGTTGCATTTTTAATTTGCGTCTGTGCAAGAGAACATATTGCGGTGTGATACTTACTTCGAAACACAAGCATTAAGGCAATTGCAAGCAAAGATAAAATAAGTGTTAGACGAAAAAGTCGAACGAAGAACCGACGCATACATATCCCTCCATAGGGAGTATATGTGGCCCTTTATAATGAATTACAAACGTTTCATATGCGCAGATGCTGTCTTGGCCATTAATTTTTTTGTTCCAATATCATCAAACGCAATTTCAAGCAGCGCATCCCCGCCCATTCTCACAACAGAAAGCACCATGCCCTTACCGAATGCAGTATGACGGACCATATCACCCTTGTTGTATTCAGGACAGCCTTTATCCGATACCATATTTGACGACGGTTGAAGTACACTTTTAACAGGAATTTTTGCTTCAGTCCGTCTTTCAAAGGAAATTTTTTGTCCTGATGAATACTGCATATGACTGGTGTTGCTAAAAGGATCTTTTTTCCGCACAACATGTTGCGACGGTATCTCTCCAAGGAAGCGGGATGGCAGGGAGCTGTTCGTCCGTCCGTATAACATTCGCTGTTTTGCATAAGAAATCGATAATGATTTCTTTGCGCGTGTAATCGCGACATAACAAAGTCTTCTTTCCTCTTCCATTTCATCTGTATCCCCTATAGCCCGCATACCCGGGAATAATCCCTCTTCAAAGCCAACTAAGAATACATGTGAAAATTCCAAACCCTTAGCAGAATGCATCGTCATCAAAACTACCGCATCATCGCCTTCATTATACTGCTGAATATCTGTGTATAACGCAATCTCTTCCAAAAACCCTGAAAGCGTAGGATCCTCAACGCTTTGTGTATAAGTAATAATACTCGATTTTAATTCCCGGATATTTTCAAGACGTGTCTTGTTTTCCTCCGTCGGCTTCATTTCAAGCATTTGTATATAACCTGTCCGAACCATAACCTCTTCATAAAAATCCGGAAGGCTCATACCACTGTTGGCAAGTGCTGCAAGTTCTTCAATAAGCACAGTAAAACGCAGCAGCTTTTCTGCAGACTTCTGAAGCGGTCCATATGAATACGGATCACAAACAACATGATATAAACCCTGCCCCTCTGCAAGAGCAATCCGTTCTGCTGTTTCTATCGTTTTTGTGCCAATCCCTCTGGGAGGGTTGTTAATGATCCTGCGAAGGCGGAGATCATCTGCGCGATTATTAATTACACACAAATAAGACAGCATATCCTTGACTTCACTTCGGTCAAAAAAGCGTGTACCCCCAATGATACGATACGAAATTCCATTACGTCTAAATGCGTATTCAAGTGCATTTGACTGGGCGTTGGTTCTGTATAGAACTGCAAAATCCTTAAATCCCCTGCCTTTGGAATGCATGATAATCTGATCGGCAACAAAATTACTTTCGGATGATTCGTTTTCTGCCTCGTAAATAACAATCGGTTCACCTATGCCGTTGTCAGTCCAAAGACGCTTCCCTTTTCTTCCGATATTGTTGGCAATTACGGCATTTGCAGCATTGAGAATAGACTGTGTAGAGCGGTAATTCTGCTCAAGCCGAATTGTACGTGAGCCCCTGTACTGCTTTTCAAAATCTAAAATGTTCTCGATCGTTGCGCCACGAAAACGGTAAATACTCTGATCATCATCGCCAACAACGCAAATATTTTCATATCCACCGGCAAGTATGGATGTGAGTAAATATTGCAGGTGGTTTGTGTCCTGATACTCATCAACAAGCACATATCGGAATTTGCGCTGGTAGTATGTGCGGACATCCTCATGCGTTTGCAAAAGAACAACAGTCTGATAGATGATATCATCAAAATCGAGTGCGTTGTTTTCTTTTAATTTTGTCTGATATCTTTTATATGCTTTGGCAATATGCCTCATACGAAAATCATTCGCGTTTTCAACTTGCTCGATCATTTCATCAGGCGATACCATTTTATCTTTTTCCCGGGAAATAATATTGAGCACAAATTTTGCAGGAAATGTCTGATCATCCAAGCCGATTTCCTTAATGATATCCTTCATAACACGTTCAGAGTCAGATGTGTCATAAATTGTAAAATCTCTTGAATAACCCAATCGCTCAATTTCTCTGCGAAGGATACGACAGCAGGCCGAGTGAAATGTAGACGCCCATATATCCTGTGCCTGCATGCCTAAGATATTCGTCAAACGGTCTTTAAGCTCAGTCGCTGCTTTGTTTGTAAATGTAATTGCAATCACATTCTCCGGTGCAACACGATTTACAGCACATAACGCGTCAGCGCGAATCCGCTCTTCATCACTTGCACACACGCAAACTGACTCTAAAAACGCGACATCAGACTCCGTGATACATTCAGAAATATCATTGCAATCACTTGCATTGCCATATTTGAGCAGATTAGCGATTCTGTTAATCAAAACTGTTGTTTTGCCGCTACCTGCTCCCGCAAGCAAAAGAAGGGGGCCATCTGTTGACAGCACAGCATTCCGCTGCATATCATTCAAATTAGAAAATTGGCTTGCAATATACTTTTTTCTTGCGGCAAGAAACCGGGATTCCATTTGTTCAGTCATATAAGCACCTTGTTGACAAAATTTATGCTTATATTTTATCGCATTTTACTCAAAAGGTAAAGTAAAATTATATTTGTAATAATTCTTTTAGTTGCAGTAATGCCTTTTTTTCAATTCTTGATATCTGAACCTGACTTACTGAGAGAACTTTTGATACACGCTCTTGTGTCAATCCGTGAAAATACCGCATATTGATTACCATTTGTTCCCGCTCAGTCAGCTTCATGATTGCTTGACGAAGCGATATGCGATCCAACAAAACATCTTCCGACTCGGTATCAGAGAGAATGTTTTCCAGTGTAAAACCTTCTTCACCGTTTTCCTGCTGCATGGATTCTACTGCAGCAGTTGCCGCTTCAGCAGCAGCAATTTCTTCCGATGTAAATCCGGTATCATCTGCAATCTCGCTAAGTGAAGGTTCTCTCCCAAGCATACTAATCAATCTGTTTCTTGAAATCTTAATCGAAGCTGCGCGCTCTTTAATACCTCTTGAAACCTTAACTGCACCATCATCTCTTAAAAATCTTCTGATTTCTCCTGCAATTTTAGGCACTGCGTATGTTGAAAATTGAGTCCCATAATCAAGATCGAATCCCTGTATAGCTTTCAGAAATCCTAAGCATCCAAGCTGATACAGATCATCCGCCTCTGTTCCTCTGCCCAAAAAACGCCTTGCAACAGACCATATCAGCCCGGAATTTTCGAGCACAAGCGTCTCTCCCGCAGCTTCATCGCCACTTTGACATTGGGCGATCAACTCTTCTGTTCTGCTCATTTTCTGCGCTGAATTTTTCTTCTCATATGTACAGTCGTGCCTTTTCCAGGTTCAGAACGAACAGACATAGAAGTCATAAAGCTCTCCATGATCGTAAACCCCATCCCGCTTCGCTCTGCACCGCCGGTCGTATACATTGGTTTGCGGGCAAGCTCGAGATCCTGAATGCCTACCCCTCTATCCTTGACAACAATATCAAGTGTGTTATCTTTTAAGATCCTGCATCGCACGGTGATTGTTCCAAGTTCATCCGGGTATGCATGAACGATACAATTCGTAACTGCTTCAGAGACGGCTGTACGAATATCCCCCAGTTCCTCCATTGTTGGATCTAATTGCGCAGCAAAGCATGCCACCGCAGACCGCGCAAATGATTCATTGGCGGATTTACTCGGAAAATCCATTACAATATAATTTTCAAATTTCATGACACTTCCTCCTTTATTTCCACAAGCTTATCGATTCCCGACGCACGAAAGACCTTAAGCGGTTGATGATTTAATCTTGTTAATATTAATGAACCCTGTATCCGTGTCATATTTCGCAAGGCATTAATAACAACTGCTATTCCCGATGAGTCCATAAATGTTACGTCCTGAAAGTCCAAAATACAGACCTTCGGTGTATATGCTTCAATTTTCGCGGTTATTATCTGAATGAAATTTTTAGCACAGTGATGATCGATTTCCCCTGTTAATGCTACTGTTAATCTTCCATCCTGCAGAAAACTTGTAAAATGCATTTGTTACCTCCTTTTTTAACTATTTTTAGTATAAAAATGCTTAAACAGAATTTGCAGTCGCATCAAGGACGCAAAAAAAGAAGTAAGGGAGGAACATTTGTCTCTCCCTTACTCTTTAAAACGATTTATAGTTTTTTTAGTGCTGCGAGGCTCTCTTCAAGCTGTTTGATCAAATCCAGCGCTTTTGCGGC